>DASYWD010000354.1 GCA_035936415.1 Longimicrobiaceae bacterium | reverse complement strand
GTGGCCCACGCGGCGGGGCGCTCGGCGCGGTGACGGGCGATGCGCCGCGCCATCTCCTCGTCCAGCGCCTCGGCGGTTGCCATGTAGGTCACGGCGTCGCCCGCCAGCTCCGCGGCGCGCCGCTCCGCCCAGCCGCTCTTGCCGCTCCGGGCGCCGCCGGTCACCAGCACGATCCGCCCCATCGCGCTCACCTCCGGGCCGCGGCGAGGCCGGCGAGCCGGTCCACGGCGTCCATGTCGAGCGCCCCCTCCACCGCGTCGGCCAGGCGGTCCAGCTCCCGGTCCAGGTGCGCCTCCCAGCGCCCCGGGTCTCCCGCGCCGTCCCGGAGCGAGCCGAGCCAGGCGGCCCGCACCGCGTCGTCCGCGAAGACGCCGTGCAGGTAGCACCCCCACACCGGCCCGGCCGCCACGCCCGCCGGCTCCCCCTCGATCCGCATCAGCACCTCGGCGCCCCGGCCCGGCTCCGTGCGCCCGTGGTGGATCTCGTACCCCGCCGACTCGCGGCCCCCGAGCGCGGCGAGCGGGCCGGTGCACCCCGTCCACACGCCGCGCGCCCGGCGGACCGTCTTCCCCTCGGCGAGCGTGGTGCGGGCGTCCAGCAGCCCCAGCCCGGGGACCTCCCCGCCCCCCTCCAGCCCCAGCGGGTCCGCCACCACGGCGCCCAGCATCTGGTAGCCGCCGCAGAGCCCGACGACCGGTACACCGGCCGCCGCCCGCGCGCGGACCGCCGCGGCGAGCCCCGTCTCCCAGAGCCAGCGCAGGTCGCCCGTGGTGTTGCGGGTACCGGGGAGCACCACGGCGTCCGCGTCGGCCAGCCCCTCCGGCCGCTCCGTCCATCGCACCCGCACCCCCGGCTCGGCCGCGAGCGGGTCCAGGTCGTCGAAGTTGGCGAGGTGGGGGAGGCGCACCGCCGCCACGGTCAGGGCGCCGCCCGCGCCGCGGTCCTCCACCGAGGCCGCGTCCTCCTCCGGGAGGTCCAGCCGCAGCCAGGGGACCACCCCTAGCGTGGGGATCCCGGTGCGCGCGTGGAGGATCTCCGGGGCGGGGGCCAGGAGCGAGGCGTCGCCGCGGAAGCGGTTCAGCACGAAGCCGGCGATTCGGGCGCGGTCCGCTTCCGGCAGAAGGGCCCAGGTGCCGTAGAGCGCCGCGAAGGCGCCCCCGCGGTCGATGTCGGCCACCAGGAGCACGGGGGCGTCTGCCTCGTGGGCGACCCGCATGTTCACCACGTCGGGGAGGTTGATCTCCGCCGGGCTCCCCGCCCCCTCGATCACCACCAGCTCCGCGTCGGCGCGCAGCGTCGCCAGGGAGTCGCGCACGATCCCCCAGAGCGCCGCCTTGCGCTCCGTCCAGGGGAGCGCGGTGAGCGCCGCGTCGCGCCGGCCGAGCACCACCACCTCGGAGCGGGTGTCGGCCAGCGGCTTGAGGAGCACGGGGTTCATCTCCGGGCGCGGCTCCACGCCGGCCGCGCGCGCCTGCAGCGCCTGCGCGCGGCCGATCTCCCCGCCGCAGGGGGTCACCGCCGCGTTGTTGCTCATGTTCTGCGCCTTGAACGGCAGGACGCGCACCCCCCGCCGGGCGTAGATGCGGCAGAGGGCGGCGGTCAGGAGCGACTTCCCCGCCCCGGAGGAAGTCCCCTGCACCATCAGCGTGCGAGCGGTCAAGGGCAGTGCGTCGGAAGGGGTGTCGGACGGCCGGGAGGCCCGAGTCTACGGCGGCGCGGTGGCGAGTGTCAAACCCGTCTGGACGGCGCCCGTTCGCCCGTCCATCTTCCCCGCATGAGCGAAGCTTCCATCCCCCGCCTGGTCCTCGCCGCGCCCGGCACCGGCCAGGGGAAGACCACCGTGGCCGCGGCGCTGATGCGGCTCCTCTGCGAGCGCGGGTTCCGCGTGGCCCCATTCAAGGCGGGGCCGGACTACGTGGACCCCACCCACCACCGCGCCGCCGCCGGGCGCCCCAGCCGCAACCTGGACGCGTGGCTCCTCCCCCCGGACACGCTGCGCGCCCTGTTCCGCCGCGCCGTCACGGGAGAGCGGGAGGCGGACGTGGCGGTGGTGGAGGGGATGATGGGGCTCTTCGACGGACGCTCGGCCACCACGGACGAGGGCTCCACCGCGGCGACGGCGCGCCTGCTCGCCGCGCCCGTGGTGCTGGTGCTGGACGTGTGGACCCTGGCGCGCACCGCGGCCGCGGTGGTGGGGGGGCTCCACCGCTTCGACCCGGCGCTCCCGCTCGCGGGGGTGGTGCTGAACCGCGCCGCCGGTCCCGGCCACTACGCGCTCTGCCGCGACGCCATCGAGGCGGAGACCGGCGTCCCCGTGCTGGGCTGGCTCCCCGCCGAGGCGGCCCTCGCCGTCCCCGAGCGGAACCTGGGGCTGGTGCTCGCCGGGGAGCAGGCGATGGACCTGGCCCGGCTGGCGGCGCGCGCGGCGGAGACGCTGGACGTGGATGCACTGCTGGCGGTGGCGCGCTCCGCGCCGCCGCTCCCCGCCAGGCCGGACCCGCTCCCCGCGCCGGTGGGGGCGCGGCGGGCCACCATCGCCGTCGCCCGGGACGCGGCCTTCGACTTCTACTACGAGGACAACCTGGACCTGCTCCGCGACCTGGGCGCGGAGCTGCGCTTCTTCTCCCCCCTGGCGGACGCGCGCCTCCCGGACGGCGCGGGGGCGCTCTACCTGGGCGGCGGGTACCCGGAGCTGCACGCGGCGCGGCTCGCGGGCAACGCGCCCATGCGGGAGGCGGTGCGGCGCTTCGCGGAGGCCGGGCGCCCGGTCTACGCCGAGTGCGGCGGGCTGATGTACCTGTCCGAAGCGCTGGTGGACGCGGAAGGGGTCCGCCACCCCATGGCCGGCGTCGTCCCCGGTGACTCCGTGCTGCGGGAGCGCGTCGTCATCGGGTACCGGGAGATGACCGCGCTGCGCGACTCCCCCATCGCCCGCGCCGGGGAGACGGTGCGCGGGCACGAGTTCCACTACTCGGTGCGGGAGCCGCACGACGCCGCGGCGGCCTACCGCGCCGAGGGCGGAGAGACGGAGGGAGTGGTGGCCGGGCCGCGCGGCAACGTGCTCGCCTCGTACCTGCACGTGCACTTCGGGACCGCGCCGCACCTGGCGGAGCGGCTGGTGGCGCGGGCGGCGGAGGGATAGCCCCGGTGCGCGGCTTGCGTCCACTCCGCGGGTTGGTTCACGGCAGTACGTACCCGAAGCGGAGGAGATGGACGATGACGATGCGTGGACGCTGGGCCGTTCCCGGGCTGCTGGCGCTCGCCCTGGGCGCCTGCGGCGGCGGGGCGGACGCGGAGGGCGAGCCGGAGTCGGAAACCGTGGCCGCACTCCCGGCGGACGCCGGGGTGACCGTCACGACCGACACCGCGGCGGCCGGGACGGCGGCGGGCACACAGGGCGGCACCGCCACCGCGGCCGTGCGCGACCGCTCCGGCCGTGAGCTCGGCACCCTCACCCTCTCCGGGACCGGGCAGGCGATCCGGGTGGCGGGGACGCTGCACGGGCTCCCGCCGGGCGAGCACGCGATCCACCTCCACCAGGCCGGGCAGTGCCAGCCGCCCTTCCAGTCGGCGGGGGGGCACTGGAACCCCACGAGCAACCAGCACGGGACGCAGAACCCGCAGGGCCCGCACATGGGCGACATGCCCAACGTCACGGTGGGGCAGGACTCCACGGTGAACGTGCAGGTGACCACCCCGGGCGGCACGCTGCGCGGCGAGGACGGGCTGCTGGACGCCGACGGCGCGGCCGTGGTGGTGCACGCCGGCGCGGACGACTATCGTTCCGACCCCGCCGGAGGCGCGGGAGAGCGGATCGCCTGCGGGGTGGTGCAGGGCGCCTGAGCGAGCCGATCCGTCGGCGAACATCGAATTCGAGAGGCCATGAGCGGCAAGCAGACGGTGGGGGCGGCGGAGTTCTGGGACAACATCTTCGCCCAGGGCTCGCGGGCGGGGTACAGCACGGTGAGCCTCCCCGACGACGACGACCCCGTCGTCCCTGCGCTGCACGCGGCGCTGGAGCACTTCGGCGACGTCCGTGGGAAGACGATCCTCGACCTGGGGTGCGGCCGGGGAGCGACCTCGCTCTTCCTGGCGAGCCGCGGCGCGCACGTGGTGGCGGTGGACATCAGCCCCTCGGCCACCGAGAACCTGCGCGCGTTCTGCGCGGAGAACGGGATCGACAACGTGACGCCGGTCTGCATGGAGGCGATGGAGATCGGCCGCCTGGACCGGGTGGACTTCGCGTTCGGCTCCATGATCCTGCACCACATCGAGCCCTTCGCCGAGTTCGCCGAGCTGCTGCGGGGGCGGGTGCGGCCGGGGGGGCGCGGGTTCTTCTGGGAGAACAACGCGCGGAGCGAGCTGATGATCTGGTTCCGGCAGAACGTCGTGGGCCGGTTCGGCGTCCCCAAGTACGGCGACGACGAGGAGTTCCCGCTCACCCCCGGCGAGGTGGGGATCCTCCGGAGGCACTTCCGCGTGGAGCTGCGCTACCCGGAACTGTACTTCTTCCGGATGATCCCGCCGTACCTGCTCCGCGGCCGGTTCGAGGAGCCGTTCGCCCGGCTGGACCGGGCGTTCTACCGGTTCGAGCGCCTGCGGCAGTACACGTACCGGCAGTACGTCCTCCTTTCCTGAGCGGCGCCGGGGACGTTCCGCGGCCCCGATCCCCACCCGAGCGGCTGCTCGGGTGGGGATCTTGCATTCCGGGGGCGCGGACCCCCCGACCGAGGAGCACATGGCGAATCCGTTCCGCGACCTGTTCATGGGGACCAGCACCCGCGAGCTGGTGGAGGCGCACGTCCCCCACCGCACCTTCGCGGACGTGGTCCTCCCCCCCGAGACGCGCCGGGCGCTGGAGCACGCCCTGGCGCAGATCCACAACCACGACCTGATCTTCCGGCGCTGGGGGCTGGGGGAGCGGCACGACGCCGGGCTGGGGCTGGCCTTCAACTTCGCCGGGCCGCCGGGGACCGGGAAGACGATCTGCGCCGAGGCCATCGCCCACACGCTGGGGCGGCGGCTGCTGGTGGTTCGCTACGCCGAGCTGGAGTCGCAGTGGGCGGGGGCGACGGGGAAGAACGTCTCGGCCGTGTTCCGCTCCGCCGCGGAGCAGGGCGCGGTGCTCTTCTTCGACGAGGCGGACGCCATCGCCTCGCGCCGCTCCACCCTGACGGACCAGGGCTACCAGCGCGAGGCCAACCTGGTGGTGAACGTCCTCCTCCGCGAGCTGGACGAGTTCCCCGGCGTGGTGGTGTTCGCCACCAACCTCGCCGCCAACTTCGACCCCGCCTTCGAGCGCCGCATCCGCACCCACATCCTCTTCGCGATGCCCGGCCCGGAGGAGCGGGAGCAGATCTGGCGGGTGCAGCTCCACCCGGTGAAGACCCCGCTGGGCGACGACGTGGACTTCGGCGCCCTGGCGGAAGCGTACCCGGCGAGCGGCGGCGACATCAAGAACGCGGTGCTCAAGGCCGCGCAGATGGCCGCCTCCGAGCCGGCGCCCGACGCCGAGAAACGGATCCGGCAGCACCACTTCGAGGAGGGGATGCGGCAGGTGCTGGCCGCGCGCTCGGTCATGGGGCAGTCGCTCTTCGGAGAGGGGGCGCCGGACCCCTGGGCCGCGCTGGCCGCCGGGGGCACGGCCGACGACGAGGTGCGCGACGAGCTGGGGGCGCTGGGGGTGCGCCTCGCGGAGGTGGAGGACGCGCTGACGGCGCTCCCGGAGCGGCTGGGGCGCGTGGAGGGCACCGTCGGGGCGCTCCCCGAC
>DASYWD010000353.1 GCA_035936415.1 Longimicrobiaceae bacterium | reverse complement strand
CCCCCCCCTCTCCACGTCCCAGCCGGCTGCCTCCGTGCAGTCCTACTGCGGGAATTCGGCTTCGAATTCGATGTCCAGGTGCTCGAGGAGCCGGTTCTCGATCTCTTCCCGCTTCTCGACGTCCTCCATCATCCCGATGCGCTCCAGCAGCCGAAAACGCGAGATGGTACGGATCTGCTGGGGCATCACGATGCTGGTGTAGCCCGTCCCGACGATCTCCGGCGGCAGGAGGACTTCGAACGGGTACACCTTTCGCCGCTTCCCCTCCAGCTTCGTGAGGGAGATCACCGTGACCAGGTCGAACGCACGGTTGAATCCGTCGTTGGAGACGACGAGGACCGGCCGGCGGTCGCCGCCCTGCTCGTTCCCCACGACAGGATCGAGGTCGGCCCAGTAGAGTTCCCAACGCCGTACGATTCCGGTATGCGCCACGGCGCTACGAGCCCTTCACGGGAAGCCCGTCGAGGAGCGCCGCGTCGAACGCGGCGGCCGTTTCCCGCATGTCGGCCATGAACAGGGGATCACGCGCAGCTTCCTCGTACCCGGCGTAGACCTTCGCCCGCCGCAGCTCCCGCAGCCTGGCGACGACGGCATCCTCCACGAACTCGTTGTGGCTGGCGGCAGCGCCGTGCTCGACCGCCTGCCGGATTGCTTCCAGCGTGGAAGTGTGCATCTGGAAGCTCGCCTTCTTCAGCGGATCGCGCGCCGGACTGCGGCGGCGGGTCCGCACGGGGGCGGAATTTCGCACGGGACCTCCTTCGTTGGCGACAAAGCAGATTCCCAATCTGGTGGCCCGTTGCGGTTCCGTCAACGCTGGTGTAAGCGCAAGCCTTCGGCGCTGCGTCGCTTGCAGTACAGCCGGGCACGGGGGCGACTCCTCCCGCTATTCCGCTACCGGGTATATATTTAGGGCTCCCACCGGACTTTCCTCCAAGGAGCAGGCATCCGAATGAAGCGAACGTTCGTACGCACCCTTCTGCTCGCGGCCGCCGTCGGGTCGGTGCCGCTGGCGGCGCAGGAGCGCGCCCAGGCCTTTCGGGGCGCCACCCTCCTCCCCATCGCCTCCGCCCCCATCGCCGACGGCGTCCTCGTCGTGCGCGGCGGGAAGATCGTGGCGGTCGGCGGGCCGAGCACGCCGATCCCGGCGGGCGCCGAGGTCCACGACGTGGCCGGCAAGATCATCATGCCGGGGCTGGTGGATACCCACTCCCACATCGGCGGGGGAGACGGCGGCGACCAGTCCACGCCGCTCCACCCGGCCGTGCGCATCCTCGACACCATCGACCCCCGCAACCCCGGGATTCGCCGGGCGCGGGCGGGCGGGGTCACCACGGTGAACGTGATGCCCGGCTCCGGGCTGCTGATGAGCGGGCAGACGGCGTACCTGAAGCTGCGCGACGCCCACTCCATCGACGGGCTCCTCTTCTGCTCCGATCCCGTCCGCGACGTGTGCGGCGGGCTGAAGATGGCCAACGGCACCAACCCGCGCGGGAGCGCTCCGCACCCGGGGACCCGCGCGCGCGCCGCGGCCATCGTCCGCGACCGCTTCGTCAAGGCGCGCGAGTACCGGGAGAAGGTCCGCGCCGCCCGCGGCGACGCCTCCAAGATGCCCGCGCGCGACCTGGAGCTGGAGACGCTCGCCGAGGTGCTGGACGGCAAGCGCGTCGTCCACTTCCACACCCACCGCGCCGACGACATCCTCACCGTGCTCCGGCTCCGCGAGGAGTTCGGGTTCCGCGTGGTGCTGCAGCACGCCAGCGAAGCGTACAAGGTCGCCGACCAGATCGCCGCGGCGCGCGTGCCGGCCTCCATCATCGCGCTGGACGCCCCCGGCGGGAAGCTGGAAGCCTCCGAGTACAGCAACGTCAGCGGGGCGGCGCTGGAGCGTGCCGGTGCCCCGCTCATCGCCTTCCACACCGACGACGGGATCACCGACTCCCGCTTCTTCCTGCGCTCCGCCGCCATGGGGGTGCGCTTCGGGCTCTCTCGCGAGCGGGCGCTGCGCGCGGTGACGCTGGACGCCGCGGAGATGATGGACCTGGGCGACCGGGTCGGCTCGCTGGAGCGCGGCAAGGACGCCGACTTCATCATCCTGTCCGGCGACCCGTTCAGCACGTACACGCACGTGGAGCAGACCTGGATCGAGGGCCGCAAGGTGTTCGACCGCGCCGACCCCGAGCAGCGCAAGCTCGCCGTGGGCGGCTACGGCGTCTACCGCGGGACCGCCATGCACACCCACGAGGGCGAGGAGGGGCACGAATGAGCCGGATCGCACCGTTCGCCGCCCTCGTGGGGGTGGTGGCGCTCGCCGCCCCCGCGCTCTCCGCGCAGCTCGCCGTCCGCGGCGAGACCGTGCACACTATGGCCGGCGCCCCCATCCGCGACGGCGTCGTGCTGGTCCGCGACGGCAAGGTGGAGCGCGTGGGCCCCGCCTCGCAGGTGGCGGTCCCCGCCGGCTACCGCGTCCTCCAGGCGAAGGTGGTCACCCCCGGGCTGGTGGACGCGCACTCGGTGGTGGGGCTCGCCGGGATCCTCAACCAGCCACACGACCAGGACCAGCTCGACCGCACCGACGCCGTGCAGCCGGAGCTGCGCGCGGTGGACGCCTACAACGCGAGCGACGAGCTGGTGGCCTGGCTCCGCGGCTTCGGCGTCACCACGGTGCACACGGGGCACGGCCCCGGCGCCCTCGCCAGCGGGCAGACGATGATCGTCAAGACGCGGGGCGACAACGTGGGCGAGGCGCTGGTGGACTCCGCCACCATGGTGGCCTTCACCCTGGGGCCGAGCGTCGCCGGCAACTTCAAGAGCCCCGGGACCCGCGCGCGCGGCGTCGCCATGCTCCGCACCGAGTTCCTCAAGGCGCGCGAGTACGAGCGCAAGCGGAAGGCGGGCGGGCAGGCGCGCGACCTGAAGCTGGAGGCGCTGGTGCAGGTGCTGAACGGGGAGCGCCAGGCGCTCTTCACCGCGCAGCGCGCCACCGAGATCCTGGCGGCCCTGCGGCTGGCAAAGGAGTTCGGCTTCAAGCTGGTGCTGGACGGCGCCGCCGAGGCGTACCTGGTGGCCGACGAGATCCGCGCCGCCGGGGTCCCGGTGATCCTGCACCCCAGCATGGTCCGGACCGGAGGAGAGACGGAGAACGCCTCGCTGGAGACGGCGAAGCTCCTCCGCGACCGCGGCATCCCCGTGGCGCTGCAGAGCGGGTTCGAGGGGTACGTCCCCAAGACCCGCGTGGTCCTCTTCGAGGCCGCCGTGGCCGCCGCCAACGGCCTGGGGCAGGAGAACGCCCTCCGCGCCGTCACCATCGACGCGGCGCGCGTCATCGGCGCCGACCGGCGCGTGGGCTCCCTGGAGCCGGGCAAGGACGCCGACCTGGCACTCTTCGACGGCGACCCCTTCGAGTACACCACGCACGTCTGCGCCGTGGTGATCGAGGGCGAGGTGGTGAGCGACGGCTGCCGCTAGCGGCAGCCGTCGCACGACTTCGCCGCTTCCGTCCTGCAGCGGGTGCGGCATCTCCAGGTCGGAGCGTCCGCTGCAGCCGGTCACGCTGCACGCGCCGGTCCGACCTGGAGATGCCGCGAAGTTCCGCTCCTGCGACCCGACGGCCGCGGCTCTCGGTTCAGCGGTGATCGCACGAGACCCTTGCGCTCGTTCTGTTCGCCGTTAGTCTTACACGTGTAAGCGACGGAGGGGAGAATGAAGGATCTGTCACAGATGACGGACCTGCAGCTGGAGATCATGGACGTGCTGTGGGTCCGCGGCGAGGCCACGGTGGCGGACGTTCACGACGCGCTGGTGGAGCGGACCGGGCTGGCGCGTAAGACGATCGGCACGCTCCTGGGCCGCCTGGAGAAGCAGGGCATGCTGGCGCACCGGGAAAACGGCCGCGAGTTCGTGTATCGCGCGACGGTGCCGCGCTCGGGCGTGGCGCGGGCAACGGTAGACAACGTGGTCTCGCGAGTCTTCCGGGGCGACGTGGCGGCGATGGTCAGCCACGTGCTGGAGGCCGGCGAGGTGCGCGAAGGTGACGTGGAGCGAATCCGCGAGCTGCTGGCCCGGTGGTCGCCTGGCCCGAAAGAGAACCCGTGAGCGGCGAAACCCTCTTCGCCTGGCTGGCTACATACGCACTGCACAGCACCATTCTCCTCGGCTGCGCGTGGGTGCTGACGCAGGCCTGCCGCCGCCTGGACGTGCGGGACGTGGTCTGGAAGCTCGCAACGACGGGGGCGCTGCTGAGCGCCACCCTCCAGGTCGGCCTCGGCGTGCGCGTGGCCGAGCCGTCGCCGCTCGGCGGGAGCGCGACGGCGTGGCTGCAGCCCCCTTCCGGCACCGGGCCCGGGGCTCCCGCGGCCGGCCTCTGGGTCGCAGTCTGGGCAGCCGGAGCCTGTCTCGGCCTGGGCGTGCGTGAGCGCAGGAGGAGAATCTTCTGGCGCACGCTGGCGGACCGCCGCCCCGTCGATGGTCCGGAGCTGCTGGTGCCGCTCCGGACGCTGTCGAGCCGCTTCGGGCTGCGCCGGCCGGTCCGCCTCACCGCTTCCGAGCAGCTACTGGTTCCAGCGGCGCTCGGCCGTGCGGAGATCTGCGTCCCCGAGCCTCTGTTCCGGCGGCTCTCTCCTTCGCAGCGGGAGAGTGTGCTGGCGCACGAGCTCGCCCACCTCCGGCGGCGAGACCCGCTCTGGCGCGCGGCGTCCGAGCTCCTGGTCGCGATCTTCTTCTTCCAGCCGCTGCACCGTCTGGCCGCCGCCCGAATGCGCGAGACGGCCGAGTTCACGTGCGACGACTACGCGGTGCTGCACACCGGCGACCGCCGCTCGCTGGTCGAGTCGCTCGCCCTGTTCGCGGCGTGCTTCAGGAGCCGCCCCGTCGGTGCGGTGTCCGGCCTGGGTGGCGAGCCGTCTCCGCTCATCGTCCGCGTCCACCGGGTTCTCGATCCGCGCACCGGGCAGCAGGGCCGCGCCCTCGCCCGCCGGGTCGCGCTCGTGGGCGGCACATCCTCGATCCTCGCGCTGATCGCCTTCGGGCCCGGTCTGCCCGCGCCGCTTGGAGTCCTCTCCGTCACGGAGGAAGTCGTGGTCCGCGGCATTTCCTTCGGTCCCGGGGGGCGGGTCGAGCGCATCGCCCCCGGTGGATTCCTGGTGCTCGCGGAGCGTGGGCCCCTCCGCGAACGTCGCCTCGAAGTGCGATCCGCCCGTGACGGAGAGTGGCTGGTCAGCTACCGGGTGGACGGAAGGCCCGCCGAATTCGACGGGGAGGCGCGCCGCTGGGCCGCTCGCCGCTTCCCGTCCCCCTGAACCCGCGCGCCTCTGTTGAGGCGCGTTTTTTTTCATCCACCAGTCTTACACCTGTAAGCGATTCCGGAGGCTTCGAGATGCCGAAAACCTGGACAGTCGTTGCGCTGACCACCGCCGTGACGGCGTGCGCGAGCGGAAACCGCGCCCCTTCGGCCGACGGCATCGTGCTGGAAGGAGACCTGGCGCGGGTGCTGGATGCGCGGCTCTCGTCGGAGCCGGGGCTGGCGGGGGCGTTCCTGGTGGCGCGCGGCGGTGAGGTGGTCTTCGCGCAGGGGTACGGCGAGGCGGACCGGGAGACGGGGCGTCGCTGGACTCCACGCACCGTGAGCGACATCGGCTCGCTGGTGAAGGGAGTCACGGGTGCGGCGATCGTGAAGCTGCAGGAGGAGGGCCGGCTCTCGATTACGGACACCCTGGGCACCTTCTTCGATCGGGTCCCGGCGGACAAGCGTGGGATCACGCTGCACCAGCTGCTGACCCACACCGCGGGCTTCGGGAGCGCGACGGGCTCGGACCGGGACCCGGTCTCGCGAGACTCGCTGATCGCGCTGGCGATGGGGGCGCCGCTGCGCTCGAAGCCGGGCGCCTCGTACCGGTACTCCAACACCGGCTACTCGATCCTTGCGGCCGTCGTGGAGAAGGCATCGGGGATGCCGTACGAACGGTACGTGCAGGAGCGGCTCTTCGCGCCGGCTGGTCTTCGCGAAACGGGGTACACGGCACCGACCTGGCCGAAGGACCGGCTGGCGCACGGGTATCGCTCCGACGGGACCGACTGGGGATCGCCGCTGGACCAACCGTGGCGCGCCGACGGTCCTGGCTGGCACCTGCGCGGCAACGGAGGCATGCTCTCGACCGTCCACGACCTCTACCGCTGGCTGGAGGCGCTGCAGGGAGACGCCGTGCTCGATGCAGAGAGCCGCCGGCAGCTGTTCGCTCCGCACGTGGCGGAGCTGCCCGGCTCGAACATGCACTACGGCTACGGCTGGGGTGTCGTGGAGGCGCCAGAGGGGCGGCGCATCTGGCACGACGGCGGGAACCCATACTTCCACGCGGAGTACGTGCTCCTCCCGGAGCAGAACGCGATCGCGGTAGCGCTCACGAACGCGCAGAGTCCGGCGTTCGTTGCGGCCTGGAACGCGGTCAGGCACGCCGCGCTGACCGGGCGGCTTCCCGAGGAGGCCCCCGCCGCGGTCGTGCCCGTGGCGCTGCTGGACGAGTACGCCGGCGAGTACCGTATCCCCAGTGGCCCGGAGGCGACGATCCGGCGCGAGGGTGCAGGTCTGGTGATGACGTCCGGCGAGAACTCGGCGGCGATGACGGCCACCTCCGAGACGCGCTTTGCGGTGCCTTCGCTGGGCTTGACGATGGAGTTCGTGCGTGACGACGCGGGCCGCGTGAGCGCGTTCCGGGCCGAGCAGGGCGGAGGCACCTTCACCGCGCAGCGGGTCGGTGATGCGCCGGCAGCGGCAGCGAGCAACGGGGTCGCCCTCCCGGACACCCCTGCCGGCGGGCGGGTGCGCGAGTTCCTGAGCCTCATGGCCAGCGAAGGCGACGCCGCAATCCGGCGCTTCGTCCAGGAGACGTTCACGCGGGAGTTCCGCAGCGACTTCACGATGTCGGCGCACCTGGAACAGCTTCGGGGGATGCGGACCCGGCTGGCGGACGCGGAAGTCGTCGACTATCGGGGCAGCGCCACGTCCGCCGTGTTGCGCCTGCGCTCCCCCGGCAGCGGGACCGTCTATACCGCGCGGTTCACCTTCCAGGGAGACGACGCCCGCATCGCGGAGCTCGCGCTCACGCGTTAGCACCCCGCCAGCCCCTGCCGTCACTCCGTGCGGCGAACGAAAGGAGGCGCGGCCCCGCCCGGGGCCGCGCCTCCTTTCGTTCGCACCTCGCACCTCGCACTTCCGCACCCCTCAGCCCCCCTCCTCCTCCATCCCCAGCAGCTCCCTCGCCTCCTCCAGGCACTCGCGCGGCACCAGGACGGTGATCCCGCGGTTGCTGGGGCCCATCCAGCCCGGGCCGAACAGCCCCACGTGCTCCGTGCCGTGCACCTGTGCGGGGATCTGCGCGCTCTCCAGCGTCGCCCGCGCGAACTCGGCCTCGTACACCATCCCGTAGGTGGCCACCGGGACCCACCCCGTCTCCTCCGCCGGGTCGTCCCGCTCCTGCTCTCTCACGAACGCCATGTGTGCCTCGGAGGTTGGGGGAGCTTCGCGGCGGACAGGGGGTCACGCCCGCGGGGGCGGGGTGAGGATCCCGTTGCCCTCCCGGAAGCGGCGGAGCATGGTGACTCCCCGAACGTTTACCTCCGGCACCCCCTCCGGGATCCCCGCGCCCCCGATCACCACCGCCGTCCGCTTCGGGGCGAGCTCGCGCAGCCGGAGCGCCACCGCCCTGCACTGGTCGTGGGAGATGGGGAGGATGATCGAGGTGCAGAGCAGTGAAGGGGCACGCTCCGCCAGCGTGGCCTGCAGGTCGGCGAAGGGGACGTCCGCGCCGAGGTACGTGACCCGCCACCCCCCCGCCGCCAGGTGGACCGCCACCCCCAGCAGCCCCAGCTCGTGCTGCTCCCCGGGGAGCCCCGCGAAGACCACCTCCGGCCCGTCCGCGGGCGCCGCCGAAAGGAAGCCGAGCATGGACTCCAGCTTCTCCCGCGCGAACACGGCGGTGAAGTGCTCCTGCGTCACGGTGGCCTCTCCCGAGGCCCACAGCTCGCCCACGCGGCGGAGGATGGGCATCAGCACCTCCTCCACCCGGTCCGGGAAGGAGAGCGCGCCCAGGCGGTCGTAGAGCCGGTCGGCCGCCGCGCGGTCGAAGTCCAGCAGCGCCTCCAGGACGGCTTCCCGCACCCGCAGGGTGGACTCCGTGTCCGAGGCGACCTCCGGGAGGGTGGGGGTGGACTCGCCGCGGCGCACGATCTCCACCGCCTCGCTCACCTTGAGCCCGCGCTCCAGCAGCGCCTTGACCCGCGCGATGGTGTCCACGTCCTGGTCGGAGTAGACGCGGTACCCGCCGGGGGTGCGGTGCGGCGTCACCAGGCGATACCGCCGCTCCCACGCCCGCAGCGTGGCACTGTTGATACCCGTGAGGGCGGCCACGCTCTTGATCCGATAGCTCATCCGTCCGCCCGTCCTGTGCCTGTGGCCGCGGAGCGAATCCGCGGAAATCCGGCAGCCGTACTCATTGCGATGTCCAACGGTAGGGAATTCTGCCGGTTCCGCAAGGGGCGGCCCTCCCCCGGACGGGATCGCGCCCATGCTCCCCCACGCGGGAGCGCCCGGGACCGCGCGCAGGCGGCCCCGGGCGCGGGTCCCTTCCGGGGGCGGGCGGCTACGCGCGGTTGCCCAGCAGCGCCACGTCCACGGAGCGGAGCGGGCGCCCCGCCCCCAGGGTGTCGAGCACCCGGTCGGGCGAGGGCTGGTAGCGCAGCTTGACCGCCCGGAGCCCCAGGAGGAGGTTGACGGTGAGCAGCGTCCCGGGAACCCCGGTCCCGGCCAGCATCCCGGAGAGCTGGTCGGCCGCGCCCGGGACGAAGTTCTTCGCCACGACCACCAGCGCGTCCGGCATCTCCTCCACGGCCGCCGCCACGCTCTTGCGCGTCTCCCCGCCCGGCGACCACGCCACCTGCGGGTACGCCAGCACGATCCCCTCCCGCTCTCCGCTCCGGAAGCGGATCCCCGCCTCCGGCCCCACCCCGGCCACGTCGCCGCTCCCGGTGAGCTCTTCCACCACGTAGCGCACCGCGCCCAGGAAGTCCTCCTCCGCCGCCGTCCCCTTCAGCGCCAGGCGCCGCAGGTTGTCGGCGAAGTGCCGGTCCGCGTCGAAGTGCCGGAACCAGGGGAGGAGGCGCAGCGCCGTTTCCCGGTCCACCCCGCCCGTGGCCTCCACCGCGTCCAGGAGGGCGTCCCCGGTCAGGTGCGGCTCGCGCGCCGCCACCGTGCGCAGCGCCCAGGCCATGCGGGCGCGCGCGTCGCCCCGAAGCCGCTCCGGGGGGAGCGCGGCGGCCCGCGGCATGGGGAGATTGCCGAACCAGATCATCGCACCTCTCGCATGAACGGATGTAGTGGCGCCGGACGATGGTGAAATGCCGGGGGCTCGTCAAGGGGAGCCGGCGCAGGGCCGCGTCGGGCGGGGAGGATACACCGCAGGGCGCCCGGGGTGTCCCGCGCCGCCGCGGCTTGACACCGGGGGCTCCGGGCGCATCTTGGTACGGCTGCTTCCCGACCCCGACTCGACCTGGAGACGCCGTGCACCGACCGCTGGGGACCGCGCTCTGCGCGACGCTGCTGCTCGCTGCCTGCAAGATCGAGCCGACACCCCGCCAGTTCTACGCCCAGCGGGATCCCGCCCCCGGCGAGCGGGAGCTGCTCGCGGCGGAGCTGACCGACCGGGTGTCGGCCGTGGGGCCGGCGCTGGACCGCGGCGATGCCGAGGCGGCGGTGTTCGCGCTCGCGCCGTCCCCCGAAGTGTACACGATCGGGCCCGGCGGGGGGAGTCCCTCGGTCGGACCCGACCGGCTGGCCGCAACGCTCGGCGAGGTGGGCGACACCGTTCCGGGGACCGTCCGGGTGCAGGAGGTCCGGGTGCTCCTGGGGCCCCGCGCGCAGACCGCCTGGTTCGCCACGGGGATCGAGGTGCGGCGGGCCGGCGCCCCGGAGGAGGCGGACACCCTCCACCTCTCCGGGGTGTACCAGCGGGCGCGCGGGGAGTGGCGGCTGGTGCAGGCCCACCTTTCCCGGCCGTTCACGCCCCCGGCCGCGCCCTCGCCGAGTCCGCCGGATTCGGCTCCGCAGGCAGCCGCAGCGCCGGTGTCTCCTCCTCCCACCTGAGCGGGCGCGTCATGGGGGCGTAGTCGAGGCCGGGCTGGAAGGCGAGCGGCTCGGCGGTGGCGGCCCGGTAGGCCGCCATGTCGATCTCGCCCGCCTGCAGCATCCGCCGCAGCACCTCGTTGCGGCGCGCGCCCACGGCTCCCGGCGCGCTCTCCGGGTCCTCGATGCGGGGGCGCAGGAGGAGCCCCGCCAGCGTCGCCGTCTCCCCCAGCGTCAGCTCCCGCGGCTCCTTGCCGAAGAACTCCTGCGCGGCGTGGTAGACGCCGTACACGGGGTACCCGCCGTGCTTCCCGAAGTACACCCGGTTCAGGTACAGCTCCAGCACCTCGCGGCGGGACAGGCGCTGCTCCAGCGAAGGGGTCATCATCAGCCCCCGCGCCTCCCCGGCCAGGTCGTCGGAGAGCACGTGCACCTGCCGCACCAGCTCCCGGGGGAGGGTGGCCCCGCTGGCGTCGGTGTCCAGCGGATCCCGGTCAGGGAAGCCGGGGTCCACCACCGCCACCACCATGCGGGGGAGGGCCGGGGGGAGCCGGTCGAGCGGCACCCAGTCCGGCCTGCGCTCCGCCTCCGCGCGCTGCCGCAGGATCCCTCCGCGGACCTGGCGGTCCATCTCCCACCCGAAGCCCACCACCCCGCCCAGCAGGAAGAGCCCCAGCGCCAGGAGGAAGAGGACCTCGGAGCGCCGCTCCCCCTGCGCCCCGGAGGGAGGGGGACGGCGGGCCCAGCGGCCGGGCCGCGGGGGCGCGCCGCCGAGGCGCTTCCCCTTCGCGGCCCTCATCCTTCGCCTCCATGGGGCGCCGCACGTCTCCGGGTGGTCATCTGGGGCAGTTCTCTCGTGGAAAGGGATCGTCGCGCGCGTGACGGCCCGCGGCACCGCGGGGCGGCCGGGCCCGGAGCGGGGCAAAAACTATTCCCTGTGCGGCGCGAAAGCGAGACCCGACGCGGCGTTCCGGTTGCGGCGGCAGGGCTCTGCCGTTAGCGTTCAGGCGCCCCGGCGGAGCCGGGAAGAGCGACTCGGGACGCCCGCGGGAATCATGGAGCAAACGTACTTTCGACGGGGGTTCGGGCTCAAGCAGGCCATCGAGCCGCTGATCCAGGCCGACTACCACAGCGGGCTGGTGGAGCGCATCCGCGCCCGCGGCTACGAGGAGAGCTTCGGGGAGGGCGACCGGCGCGTCACGGTCCGCCTCGCCGAGGAGTTCGGGTTCTGCTACGGGGTGGACCGGGCGGTGGACTACGCCTACGAGACCCGGACCCAGTTCCCCGACCGCCGCATCTTCCTGGTCGGGGAGATCATCCACAACCCCCACGTCAACCGCCGGCTGACGGAGATGGGGATCGTCTTCCTGTACGCGGGCGATGACGGGGAGTTCGACTTCTCCGCGATCACCCCGGAGGACGTGGTGATCCTCCCCGCCTTCGGCGTCACCGTGGCGGACTTCCGGCGGCTGCAGGCGCTGGGCTGCATCCTGGTGGACACCACCTGCGGGAGCGTGCTGAACGTCTGGAAGCGGGTGGAGCAGTACGCCCGCGACGGCTTCACCGCGCTCATCCACGGCAAGTACTACCACGAGGAGACGCGTGCCACCGCGAGCCAGGTCTTCCGCCACCCGGGCGGGGCGTTCCTGATCGTCCGCGAGATGGACGAGGCGCGCCTGGTGATGGACTACCTGGAGGGGAAGCCCGGCGCCCTTTCGCGCGAGGCCTTCATGGCGCACTTCGCGGAGAAGGTGTCGCCCGGCTTCGACCCGGACCTGCACCTGGCCCGGATCGGCGTCGCCAACCAGACGACCATGCTCTCGGGCGACTCGCTGGCGATCGCGGCGGAGGTGGCGCAGTCGCTGGAGCGGCGCTTCGGCGGGGAGCCGGGGTACACGCCGGAGGCGCACTTCCGCTCGTTCGACACCATCTGCTCGGCCACGCAGGAGCGGCAGGACGCGGTGGTGAAGCTGGTGGCGGGGCCGGAGGGCCCGCCGGACCTGATGGTGGTGATCGGCGGCTACAACTCGTCCAACACCAACCACCTGGCGGTGCTCTGCGCGCGCCACACCCCCACCTTCCACATCGCGGACGCGGGGTGCATCGACGCGGAGGCGGGGACGATCCGCTTCAAGCCCAACGGGAGCCCCTTCGACACGCCCGAGGTGGTGGCCGAGGACTGGCTCCCGGAGGGGCCGCTCACCATCGGCCTGACGGCCGGGGCGTCCACGCCGAACAACAAGATCGGCGAGACGGTGGAGCTCATCCTGCGGATGCGGGGGATCGAGGCGGAGGTGGCTGCCGGGGTGTAGACGGCGGGAGCCGGGCCGCGCCCGAGGAGCTGGGAAAGGGAAGGGGCCCTCCACAAGCGTGGGGGGCCCCTGTTCGTGCGAGCGGCTGCGAAGCAGCCCTCTTCAGCCGCGGCCTGCCGTCAGGAACTCGCTGTCCCGCTCCGAATTGGCGCTGCGCGCGCTCTCCGCGAACTCGGGATAGAGCCTTCGGAAGATCTCGAAGAGGTCCGGGTCGAACGAGCCGAAGTCCTCCACCATGATCTCGTAGGCGCGCTCGGGGGTGAGCGGCTCCCGGTAGCTCCGGGTGGTGGTGAGCGCGTCGAAGATGTCGGCGATGCGGAGGATGCGCGCCGTGAAGGGGATCGCCTCGCCGGCCAGGCGGTCCGGGTAGCCCGTCCCGTCCCAGCGCTCGTGGTGCGACCGGACGATGGGGCGGATGTCCCAGGGGAACTCCACCGGCGCCAGCATCTCGTCGCCGATCACGGTGTGCCGCTCCATGGTCAGGCGCTCCTCGTCCGTCAGGCGCCCCGGCTTGTTGAGGATCTCCTCAGGAACCTCGGTCTTGCCGACGTCGTGCAGGAAGGCTCCCATGCGGAACCACGTGATCTCGTGCTCCGGGATCCCGGCCTCCTGGGCGATCCGGCAGGCATAGTCGGCGACGCGCTGGCAGTGACCGCTGGTGTACCTGTCCTTCGCTTCGATCGATTCGCCCCAACTCCGGACCAGGGACAGGAAGTCGCCCTCCAGGTTGGAGATCCGGTGGTTGACGTCAGCCTGGTCATGCTGCGCCTGCAGCTGCTTGAAAAGCGTGTGGGATCGGTTGAGGGCGGCAAGAGCCTCCCGGTTCTTGTCCTGCGCCCTGAGTGCCAGACCGAGTTCCCGCTGTGATTCTGCCTCAAGAAGTGTGTCGTGCTTCGAGGCAAGCTCGATCGCCTGGCGTAGATGGATCTCGGCGAGGTGCGGCTTTCCTGTCTCTCGATAAATGATGCCGTAGAACTTCAGAGCTTCGGACTTGCCGAAGTCGTTTTTCAGGCGACTGGAGATCTCGAATCCCTCGTCGCAGCTTGCACGGGCCTTCTCCGGCTCACCGAGCGCGAGGAACAGCTCCGTTCGGTTGATGTGAACGATTGCGGCTGTGGCGATGTCGCCGATGCGAGCGCAAATCGCCTGCGCGCGTTGGAAGTAGCTGTCCGCAAGCTCCAGCTTGCGGAGGTCTACGTGCAGCATGCCCAGGTTGTTGAGCACTCGCGCGCAACCCTGCTCGCTGCCTGCAGCCTCGAGGTGCGCGAGACCGGCGAGGTATCGCTGCAACGCCTCGTCCAGGTTGCCCTGGATGTTCGCGATAATTCCGAGGTTCTGCTCGATCTCTCCGAGGATCTCATCGTTCCCCGGCGTCGATGCGTAGACACGGGCCTGAAGGTAGGTCTCTCGCGCCTTGAGAATCTCGCCCTGATTCTGCTGGAGGATTGCGAGCCCTTTCAGGGCTCGCCCGGCGAAATGGGAATCATTCCGGATCCTAGCCATCTCGAGCGCGAGACCGAAGTACTCTTCCGCCAGGTCGGTTCGCCGTGAGTGACGGTGGCAGTGGCCCAGACGAGTGATGACCTCCAGTAGCTCGTGCTCATCTCTGGCCGAAACCGTGCGAGCGAACGCCTCCTCGTAGGTGCTGATTGCTGAGGCCCACTGTCCGGCACGCTCGTCCGCTGTGGCCCGCTGGATGAGGTCGGCTACTTCTGAGGCCATGTCGCTGCCGCGGTCGCTTTTCGAAGATCCCCAAACAGGACAAAGGGGCCCCGTTCTCACGGGTCCCCTCGTGCTGAGGTCTGCTAACGTGCCGGATGACTACGGGATCTAGCTCCTGTGTCCACCCGCCAGGTAGCCCGAGAAGTGAGAGAGGCGGGTGGTGAGCGTATTCCGCACGCGATCCGCATCGGCGCTGAGAACCTCGAGGATGGTACCGGACGGAGACACGTACAGGATCGAAAAGCTCGCGAACTGGTTCATCTGAGCGGCTTGCATGCTCAGGGTCAGGACTGGACCGTTCCCGGCCGGGAACTGCAGCCCGTGCGGCTCTAGCTCCACTCCCACGTACCGCGCATCCGCCTTGGCCTGGATGCGAGTCGGCTTGCTCAGCGCCCCCGCGGGGAATGCGAGCGTGTGTCCGCCCGGGATCTGCAGCGTGCCGCCCTCCGGGCCGATCACCTGCTCCACCCGGGGCGTCCCCACCACGGTGTAAGAGGCCCCGCCGACCGGCTGCTGCCCCTCCACGAACTGGTATCTATGGCCGGCCTCCGAGCCGGCATCCACGACGGCAGACGGCTCGCTGCAGCCGCCGATGGTGATCAGGATTCCGGCGAGGAGCACGCCAAAACCGGCGCGCAGGCGAAAGTTGGCCATGGAGGCCTCCGAACGATGAGGGTGAAGGAAGCGACGAGCCCCGGAGGGAGAGTGGGCGGAGCCGTTGCGACGAACAAAGCTGGGTGCTTCGTTCCTATCCTAAGCGGCTCCGTCTATTCTGTCAACACTTTTGCCGACAGCCCGCGTGTATCAGTGGTGCGCCGGAGCGCCCGCCGCGCGGAAGAGGTGGTTCCACGTGGCGATGATCGAGCCCAGCCCGGCGATGACGAGGAAGATGCCCACCACCGTGTACCCGGTCGCGGCGCCGTCCCGGGCGATCTCGCCCCACTGCGCCGCCGTCACGAACGAGAGCACGGCCAGCGCGAGGAGCACCACCCCGATGCCGCCGCCGATTCCCATCAGGACCATCTTCCCCATCTCTCCTCCCTCTGTACCGGTGTCCGGGTGGTCGTAGTCGTCCGCGACGGCCCGGCCGGGGAGGGAGCCCCGGTCCCCGGCGCCGAACCAGTCCTGGTACCGCCCGCGGACCGTGCGGAAGGTCCCCTCGCTCCCCTCGTCGCGCTTCATGCGCCGCCCCCCTGGTGGCTCAGGGCGTAGACGTAGGCCGCGAGCGCCCGGATCTGCGCCTCGTCGAAGTTGCCGCCGCCGCGCGGGGGCATGACCCCGGGGTACTGCTTGGGGTTCGGGACGCCGTTGGCGATGACGCCGCCGATCTCCTCGAAGCTGCCGGAGATGTTCAGCCACTGGCCGTCGGTGAGCTGCGGGCCGGCGGGCGAGCCGGTGCCGCCGGGGCCGTGGCAGGCCACGCACACCGTACCGTAGAGCTGCTGCCCCTCGTCCACCATCTCCTGGGTGACGCCGGCGGGGAGGTTGGTCGCCACCAGCTGCGCCCCGGCGCCGCCCTGGCCGACGCCGGCGATGACGCGCGGCGGCTCCGGGAACGCGTGGGCAGGAAGCTCCCGCTGCTCGCGGGCGACGACCTTGTCGTATCCCCCCTCCGGGAGGCAGGCGGTCAGGCCGACGAGCAGCACCGGGGCCGCGCACAGCAACGAGCCCATGGATCTCGGCAGGGCTCGAAGTGCGTTACGCATGCGTCATCTCCTTTGGTGTCGACGTCCTCGTCCGCACCGGGCCCGGCGCTGGACGGATCGGGGTGCGGCGGAAAGCGTAAAAAGAACGTCCGCACCGCTCCGCCGCAAGGGGTGCGGGCGCCCCCGCGCGAGGGGCGCCGCCGGGTCAGGCCCCGGCCGCCGAGGCCTCGCGGGCGGCGCGCTTCAACCGCTCCACCATGGCGTTCAGCCCCACCTCGCGCGTGCCCAGCCCGATCTTGTTCATCACCTGCCGGACGAAGTCGGGCGGGATGGCGAGGGTGGTCTCCGGCGGCTGGCCGTTCAGGGCGTCGAAGAGCATGGCCAGGAGGGCGCGGATGGTGGGCGCACCCTGCGGCACGTCGGCGTAGTAGTGCATCTTCCCGTCCTCCACCTCCGCGAAGAGGGCGACGGGGGTCAGGCACTCGTGCACCCGGTACTGCTCCGGGTCCAGCGCCTGGAGCCGCTCCGGGAGCGCGGGGAGCCGGTGCGAGTACTGGACCAGCGCCTGCGTCGCCATCTCCCGGTTCATCGTGGAGAAGCGGTTCAGGATCTTCTGGATCCCCGGGGGGACCTGGGGGGTCGGCTGATCGGCCATGTGCGGATCCTTCGGGTGCGTGTCCCCCGAATATACGAAGTCCCGGGAGACGGCGCGACCGCCGGAACGGCGAATGGGCGGCCCCGTGAGGGACCGCCCATTCGCTGCCTGACCGGCTCCGGTACGGGTGCCGGGCGATCAGCTCGTCGGCAGGGTCGTTCCGAACTTGCCGTTGATGGCCCTGGCCGCCTCGTTGGCGATGAGCTGGTGCAGCTGCGCGTTGAAGTGGATGGGGTCGAACGACATGAAGGACCCCCAGAAGTTGGGCGCCGTGGGGCCGGGGCAGGTGGCCGCCACCGCCTGCGCGAAGGTCGCGAGGGTGGCGGTCGCCAGTCCCTGGCACTTGCGCAGCTTGTTGGGGTCGTTCAGGACCTGGGTCATGGCGACGGCGTTCACGTCGAGGTAGGCCCAGCCGTTCGCGTCGGCCCGCGCCTTCAGCGCGGCGTTGTAGGCGTTCACCCGCGCGGTGACGTCCCCGATCTCGGCGGGGCTCAGCACGCCCGGGTCGGTGGCGTTGCAGCTGATGACGGCGACGCTGGGATCGGTGAGCAGGCCGAACGACACCAGGCTGGAGCCGCCCGGGGTCCCCGGCGCGCAGTTGGGGCTGACCGGCTTGGGCGACTGGCCGGCGGCCTGGAGGGCGAAGTAGTAGGCGCCCGGCTGCAGGGCGGGGGCCACCAGCGGCACGTTGAGCACGCTCATGAAGAGCGCCTGCGCGCCCTCCGCCTTGATCCCGGCGACGATCTGGTCCAGCGCCGCCTCGAACGCGGCCTGGGAGGTCGCGGCCGCGGGAACGCCGGCGGCGGCGGCTCCGAGCACGTCGTTCCCCTCGGGCCAGACGGAGACGAACGTCGGGTTCGCGTCCCGCATGGCCTGGAGCTGCGTCCGGCCACCCAGGATCAGCGTGGTCAGAGCGTTCGAGCGGGTGTCCGGCAGCCCGTTGTTCACCCAGTCGACGATCCGCGACGAGGGCACGGCTAGGTTCGAGACGAACGGGAGATTTTCGGGGGCACGCAGCGCACAGGTCGTGGCCGTCCCGCCGCCGACGCGCTGGCTGGTGAGCGGCTGCGGGCCCAGGAGCGGCGGCGGACACCCCGGCATCTCGAGCGAGGGCACGAAGAACCGCTCGCCCGCCCCGGCCTTCCTCGCCAGGAGAACCGGATACGGCAGGTGCTGGGTGCTGTCGTTGATCCCGGCCGACATCAGGCCGGCGGTGTTCGACTGGCCCAGCGACACGTAGCGGGTGAAAAGCTCGCCGCCGACGCTCGGTGCGACGGGGGCGATGGGCGTCGCGTCGTCCTCCGCGCAGGCGGCCAGGACGGACGCTGCCGACAGGGTGAGCGCGAGGAGCTTGAACCTGTTTCGTCTCATGAGAAGATCTCTTTCTGGATTCTGTGTCGGGTGCGCGAAGGGCTCAGCGTCCGCCGAGGTGGTACGACAGGGTGATGCCCAGCACGCTCGCGTCCACCGAGTAGACGCCCACGTTCAGAGCCCGGAGCTGAGCCTCGGAGAGGCCGGGCTCCCGCCCGCGGACGCGCCCCCGCCGGTCAGACTGGTCGATGTACTGGTATCCCACGTCGATGCCGAGCCCGTTCGCCAGCCGGTACCCGATTCCTGCCGTGTAGTAGTTGCGCTCGGCCTCGGGGAGAAGCGGCGAGACCGAGAACTCGCGTTCCGCGGCGGTGTTGTAGATGAAGCCGGCCCGCAGCGCCAGCGCATTCGTGGCCGCGAACTCCGCGCCCAGGCGCCAGGTGTCGGTATTCTGGTAGTCGAGCACCAGCACCTGATCGGTGGAGGTCTCGAAGTCGATGGGCGCCTCGTCGAACTTCTCCCATCCCGTCCACTGGTAGTCGGCCATGAGCTGCAGAGCGGGAACCGGACGGACCGCCACGCCGACGACGAGCTGGTCCGGGAGGGTCAGGCTGGTAGCGAGGCCCTGGTTGACCAGCGATCCCGACGTGAACTGCGGGGCGATGAGAAGGTCGACCGGGGTGCCGGCCGGCGCCCTGAGCGGGTTCCCGGCAGCGAGCGTCAGCCCGGTCGGAACGGCAGAGAACGTCGCGTCGCCCTCGTAGTCGATCTCCACCGAGCTCAGGTATCGTGCACCTACAGAGAAGCGGTCCGAGAACCGGGCGATGGCCCCCAGGTGGAACCCGTAGCCCGTGCCGTTGCCTTCGAGCCTGGCCTCGGCGAAGTCGGTGCCCAGCGGGACTCCCAGGTTGCCGAACGTCAGCGGCGCTCCGGTCACCGGATTCAGAGCACCGGTCGGCGTGGTCGCAAGGTCCAGCCGCTGGTTGATCTCGATGGAGGCGCGGACGACGTCCACCCCCGCTCCCACGGAGAGCCAGGGGGCCGCCTGGAAGGCCACCGTGGGCTGGATGTAGATGTTCCGCAGGTCCGAGTCGTAGCTGACGAAGCGGCCCTCGAACTCGAGGGGCCACTCGATCCCCGCCCCGTACGGCGCGAACACCCCGATTCCGGCCGCGAGCCGCTCGCTGAAACGGTAGCTGGCGTATCCGTACGGTACCTGCGTCGTTTCCGCGTCGGTCCGGAGCCGCTCGCCTGTGGCGTCGAAGGTGAACTCACGCTCCTGGGTGATCCCCGCGACGCCCAGGCCGATGGTGCTGGGCTGCATGGTCAGCGCAGCCGGACTAAACAGGATCGCCGATCCGTCGGCGCAGGGCGCCGCTACCCCCGCACCGCCCCGGGCCATGCTGCAGGAGCTGTGGGTGAGCACGCTCGACCCCTGCGCGTGCGCGGACGCGGCGGTGACGGCGAGTGCGGTACCTGCGATGACAAGACTTCGTCTCATACGACTCTCCTCATAAAATACGAGGTGGCATCGCCGGGGGTGCCGGCGAAGGGAGGAACGGTGGGCGGACACGGGTCGGGACGGCTCCCCGCCGGGCGGTGCACGATACCCCGCCGCCCCCGCCGGGGTCAACCCCGCAAGGAACGTGAAACCCGCGCCACGACTGGAAAAATGAGCCCGGCTCAGTGGGTGGCGGCGACCACCAGGGTGCCCACGGCGTTCACCAGCGCGACGGTGTTCGCCGCCACGAAGATGCCGTTGCGGAGCCGGATGCTGTAGACTAGGAAGAGCAGGCTCGCCAGCGTCTGCATGGCGAAGAAGAGCGGGTCCACCTGCGCCGGCCCCTCCACCAGCGCGCGGATGAAGGTGTACGTCAGTGACCCCGCCAGCGCGAGGCAGGCGACCCAGCCGACCAGCTTCACCGAGGTGCGGTCCGACGCGCGGCGCTGCGGGGGCATGCTTCTCCGGTGTTCGCGGTCCCGCGCGGCGCTCCGGACCCTCCGGACCGTGGAACCGTTTCTGCATCCGCGGGAGGGCGGGTTCCCTACAGGGTTCGTGCCACGGACGTTTCCGCGAGAGGCGCAATGGAGCCGGAAGAGGTGGAGGCGACCTTCGTCGCCGCGGGGAAGGCGCTCAGCCTGGTCTGGCTCACGGAGCCCTCCGGGCGCTACCGGATCGTCGAGCCGTACATGGTGTTCGTCTCCACCACGGGGAAGCGGCTCATGCACTGCTTCCAGATCGGCGGGTACAGCGCGGGGGGGATCCTGCGGGGGTGGAAGAACATGGAGGCCGCCTCGTTCGACGGGGCCCAGATCGTGGACCAGCCCTTCACCCCGCGGGAGGACTACAACCCGTTCAACGAGGAGATGTTCGCCGACGTGGCGTTCGCGGTGCCCACCGCGGACGGGCGGCAGCGGATCCCGAACGTGGACTGAGGGGCAGCCCGGCGGGGCCACAGCGGTTTCGTGCTACCGCACCGCCAGGATGCGCGCCCAGCGCGGCGGCACCGCCTCGATCCGCAGGCGGCCGGCGCGGGCGGTGAACCGCTCCGAAGGCTCCAGCAGGTCGGTCAGCGTGGTGCCGTCCGGCACCGGGGCGGCGACTTCCAGCGCCGCCGGCTCCGCGGCCGAGTTCACCGCCACCACCACCGTCTCGCCGTCCTTCTCGCGCGTGAAGGCGAGCTGCTCGTGGGCGACGTGGAGCTGGCGGTACGAGCCGCGGCGCAGGGCGGGGGACTCCCGGCGGATCCGGGCGAAGCGCGCGATGGCGCGCGCCAGGTCCGGGTGCGGCGCCGTGCCCGCCGCCTCCGGCCAGCGGAGCTGCGGCCGGAGCGGGCGGTCGTCGCCGCGCTTCTTCCGTCCCGGGATCCCCCACTCGCTCCCGTAGTAGACGGACGGCACCCCCGGGATCGTGAACAGCAGCGCGTGCAGCGGATACAGGTGGGCCGGCTCCCGGAGCACGCTCGCCACCCGGTTCACGTCGTGGTTGTCGGCGAAGTTGTAGAGGGGGAGGCCGGCGTAGATCCCGTGCTTCCCGAACTGGCGGCCCAGCGCGTAGGCCAGCTCGAAGTAGTTGCGGTCGTTGTGGCTGGAGTGCAGCCCCTTGTACACCTCGTAGTTGGTGGCCGAGTCCAGCATCGCGGCGTTCGCCAGGCGCCGGTAGTCGCCGTGGATGGCCTCGCCCAGGAGCCAGAAGTCCGGCCGGAGCCGCCGGCAGAAGGCGGCCAGCTCCTCCAGGAAGCGCGGGTCGACGTCCTCCGCCACGTCCAGCCGCAACCCGTCCACGCCGAAGTCGCGGACCCACCGCTCCACCGCCCCGAGCAGGTGCTCCCGCACCGCCGGGTTGCGCAGGTTCAGCTTCACCAGGTCGTAGTGCCCCCGCCACCCCTCGTACGCGAACGGGTCGCCGTGGGGGCTGCGCCGCCTGAAGTCCACGCCCGCGAACCAGTCGCGGTACGGGGACCGCTCCCCCTGGGCCCGGAGGTCGCGGAAGGCCCAGAAGTCGCGACCCACGTGGTGGAAGACGCCGTCGAGCACCACCCGGATCCCGGCGCGGTGCAGCGCCGTTACGAGCTCGGCCAGCGTCGCGTCGGTCCCCAGCCGGCGGTCGACGTGGTGGTAGTCGGCGGTGTCGTATCCGTGCGTGGTGGACTCGAAGAGCGGCCCCAGGTACAGCGCGCCGATGCCCAGCTCCCGCAGGTGCGGGATCCAGTCGTGGAGCTGCGCCAGCCTGGGCTCGGGCGTGGAGTGGAGGTCGTTCCGGGCCGGGGCGCCGAACGCTCCCAGGGGGTAGAGGTGGTAGAAGACGGCGTCGGTGGCCCATCCCGGCATGTGGCTCCTCCTGTGTATACGTACCGGTCGGTATAGGATGGAGCGAAAAGAAAGCCGCTCCGCCCTACGAGTAGATCCCATGGGAGAACTGGTGTACCGCGCGGCGAACCAGCTCGTCGTCCGGCGCGGGTCCGCCGTTCAGCGCCAGGCCCACGTAGGTGTGAACCATCCCCAGGAGCGTCAGCGCGTACGCCTGCTCCCGTCCCCGCATGTTGCCGTGGTCCTGCGCCGCCCGCGCGAAGAGCTCCTCCAGGATCCTCCGCTGCTCCGCCTGGGCCGGCGCGACCACCTGGACGGCCTCGGAGGCGGGGGAGGCGAACCAGAGCGCCAGCATCAGCCGGGAGAGCCTGGGCTCGCTCCCCGCGAAGCGGAACCAGCCGCCCACCACCCGCTGCAGGGTCGCCGGCAGGTCGCCCGTGTACCCGGCGAGCTGCGCCAGGCGCTCCACGAAGGGCGCGTACCGCTCGCGGACCAGCGTCTCCAGCAGGCCGCGCTTGCTCCCGAAGTAGTGGTACAGGGTCGGCTTGGTCACCCCCGCCGCGTCGCAGACCTCCTGCACGCCCACGGCGTCGTATCCCCGCTCCGCGAAGAGCCGGAGCGCACTCTCCAGCAGCGCCGTCCGGTTGTTCATCGCCCCTCCCGGTGCGTTCCGCGGCCCGCCCGCCACGGCAGCGCTGGCGGACGGGGAAATATACCGAACGGTACAGGGGCCGTCCAGTGCCGGGCCCGCGGCTACGCCGTGCGGCCGGCGGGACACGTCGCGGCGAGCGGGTCCTTCCCCCGGAGGGTGCCGTAGCTCCGCAGCACCCGGAACCGCGCGAACAGCTCCTCGGCGTACCACCCCTCCGCGCGGGTGCGGCGCACGGTCTCCGCGTGTTCCGGCGTACGGTAGGCCCACGCCTCCATGGCGGTGCGCGTGCGCCAGACGCTCAGCGTCCCCTGCCGGAGGAACGGCACCTCGCCGAAGCCGAAGGAGGCGAGGAGGTCCGGCTCCGCGCGCAGGGTGAGGTCCACCGGCGCCACGCGCGACCAGAAGCGGAGGGCGCGCGCGGTGCGCAGCGTGGCGCGGGTGAGCACCGCCACCGGCTGGTCGGCGCGGACGGTGGCGTCCCGCGGCACCGCACCGAAGGGCTCGCTGCCGCTCCAGCGGCCGTGCGCCGCGACCGGCTCGAGGAGCAGCGAGAAGACCTCCTCGCGCCCCTCGTGGCGGCGCAGCAGGGGCGAGCCGGCGCGGAAGCGCTCCCAGGCATCCGCCGTCTCCCAGGCGGCGAAGAGGGCCCAGGTGCGCAGGTCCGGCTTCGCGCTGAAGCCGATCCCGCTCCCCGTCCCCATCGACCTGAAGAAGCGGAGCCCCGGCGTGCGGCGGAGCCGGGGCGCGTCCGCCGCCACCCGGGCCGCCCCCAGCACGGCCCGCGCGGGGGAGTACCGGACCAGGGTGAGGGTGGCGACCCCGCCCAAGCGCCGCTCAGAGCCGGAGGAGCGCGCGGACGTCGTCGCGCACCGCCCGGTCGTCGGCCTCGGGGGGGATGACGACCACCAGGCGGCCCCTGCGGTCGATGCCGTACACCACGGAGCTGTGGGTCATGGACCGGTGTCCTCCGCTCGCGGAACCGTGCCCCGCGGCGTGGGGGCCGCCCTCGAGGGTGTAGACGCCGTAGCCGCGGTAGGCCTCCGCCAGCGCCGCGCTGTCGCCGGTAAGCCCGGCGGCGCGCGGGCCGAAGCGGCGCACGTACTCGCCCAGGGCGGCGGGGGTGTCGCGCTCCGGGTCGACGGTCACCAGCAGGATCTGCACGTCGTCCGCCCTGCGCCCCAGCCCCTCGGCCACCCGCGCCAGCTTCGCCAGCGTCGTGGGGCAGACGTCCGGGCAGTGCGTGAAGCCGTAGAAGAGGAGCACCACCTTCCCCCGGTAGTCGTCCAGCGTGACGCGCCGGCCGGTGTGGTCCGTGAGCGCGAAGGGGGGCGCAGGCGTGACCTCGGTGTAGGTGGTCCCGTGGAACGTCGGCGGCCGCTTCGCGAGCAGGAACCCGGCCCCGCCGAGCCCGAGGGCGCCGACGAGGAGGAACAGGGCGAGGGCGCGGCGGTCGGTGCGCTGCATGTCGGTGCGGGGAACGGGGTTCGTGTCCGGCGGCGCACAATCTAACGGTGGGGGCGCGGATCCTGCCACGTTCCGGGCGCGTGGCCGGGACGGCCTCGCTTGTCGCCCCCGACGCGAGCACTTACGTTGCCGCCCCTCGCGGGAGGCGAGGCGGGACCCACGAACCGGAGGAGAGGACGAGGATGGAGCTGGCGAAGCTGGAGGAGCTGGTCTCGGCGGCGTACACGGAGCGGGAGCGTCTCAAGGACGGCGACACGCCTCGGGCCGTGGAGGAGACCATCGCGCTGCTGGACCGCGGGGAGCTCCGTGTGGCGGAGAAGACCGGGGGCGAGTGGCGGGTGAACGCCTGGGTGAAGGAGGCGATCCTGCTGTACTTCGCCCTCCGGCCGCTGGAGCCGATGGACGCGGGCGACCTCCGCTTCTACGACAAGATCGCCACCAAGACGGAGCTGGAGGCGCAGGGAATCCGCGTCGTCCCCCCCGGCGTGGTGCGCTACGGCGCCTTCCTGGAGCCCGGGTGCGTGGTGATGCCCGGCTACGTGAACATCGGGGCGTACGTGGGCGCCGGGACCATGGTGGACACCTGGGCAACCGTGGGCTCCTGCGCGCAGGTCGGCAAGGGGGTGCACCTCTCGGGCGGGGTGGGGATCGGCGGGGTGCTGGAGCCGCCGGGCGCGTCGCCGGTGATCATCGAGGACGGCGCCTTCGTCGGCTCGCGCTGCATCGTGGTGGAGGGGGTGGTGGTGGAGGAGGAGGCGGTGCTGGGGGCGGGGGTGGTGCTCACCGCGTCCACGCAGGTCATCGACGTGACCGGCTCCGAGCCGCGCGTCACCAAGGGGCGCATCCCCGCCCGCTCGGTGGTGATCCCCGGGTCGCAGCCCAAGGAGTTCCCGGCGGGGACCTTCCACGTCCCCTGCGCGCTGATCATCGGGACGCGCAGGGAGTCCACGGACCGGAAGACGTCGCTGAACGACGTGCTCCGGACCTTCAACGTGCAGGTGTGAGCCGGATGGCGCGGGGCCACACCGCGGACGACCTTGCGGATCTCACGCTGGAGCTGTGCCGCATCCCCAGCGAGACCGGGCGCGAGGCACGGATCGCGGACTGGGTGGAGGCGCGCTGCGTCTCGCGCGTGGGGCCGGGGGCCGTGCACCGCATCGGGCACTCGGTGGTGTGCGACCCGTACGCGGGCGGGGACGCGGGGCCCACCGTCGCGCTGGTGGGGCACCTGGACACGGTGCGGTGCGCGGAGGACCAGGACTACGCGGTGCGCGACGGGCGGGTGTACGGGTGCGGCGCCAGCGACATGAAGGGCGGGGTGGCGGTCATGCTGGCGCTGCTGGACCGCTGGCGGGAGCTGCAGGGGGCGCGGCCGGTCTGGATCTTCTACGACGCGGAGGAGGGGCCCTTCGCGAACAACGGGCTGGAGCCGGTGCTGGAGAGCGGGGTGCTCCCGGAGATCGACTTCGCCTTCATCCTGGAGCCCACCGACCGGGCGCTGCAGCTGGGGTGCATGGGCGTGCTGAACGCCACCGTCACCGTGCGCGGGAAGCGCGCCCACAGCGCCCGCCCGTGGCAGGGGGAGAACGCGCTGTACCTTGCCCTCCCGCTGCTGGAGCGCTTCGCCGCGCTGGAGCGCCGCCCGGTGCGCTTCGGGGAGCTGACCTTCTACGAGGTAATGGGGGTCACGCAGGCCAGCACCGCCAACTCCAAGAACGTGGTGCCGGACGCCCTGCTCCTGAACGTGAACGTCCGCTTCGCCCCGGGCCGCACGATCGAGGAGGCCGAGGAGGAGCTCCGCGCGCTGGTGGGCGGCGACGGCGAGGTGGACGTGCACGACCGCTCCCCCGCGGGGACGGTGTACCTGGACCACCCGCTGCTGGAGCCCTGGCGCCGCGCGGAGGCCCTGCCGCTGCAGCCCAAGCAGGCGTGGACCGACGTGGCGCGCTTCACCACCCGCGCGGTCCCCGCGGTGAACTTCGGCCCCGGCGAGACCTCCCAGGCGCACCAGGCCAACGAGTGGTGCCCGACCGAGTCGCTGGAGTTCGTCTACTCCGCCCTCCTGCGCTTCTTCTCCCGGGGCTGACGCAGAGGCTCCCGTCCTGCAGCCGCAGGCTGTCCCGTTTACCCCTGCCGACCTGCCGTCATGAACCCCCTCATCGCCGACATCCCGCCCTCCATCATCCGGGCGATCAACGCCCGCAAGCGGCCGGGCGATATCGACCTGTGCATGGGCGAGCCCACGCTCCGCCCCGATCCGGCCCCCTTCGAGGCGGCCACGGCGTGGGTGCGGGAGCACGGCTGCCCATACACCCCCAACGCCGGGTGGGACGAGCTGCGCGAGCGGATCGCGGGCTACTACGCGCTCCCGGGGGAGCCGGGAAAGGCGGGGGTGTGCGTCACCATCGGTTCGGAGGAGGCGCTCTACCTGGCGATCAAGACAGTGGTGGACCCCGCCCGGGACGAGGTGCTGGTGGTGGAGCCGGCGTACCTGGCCTACGCCAAGCTCTGCATGCTGGAGGGGATCCGCCACCGCACGGTCGCCCTGGACGCTCGGGACGGCTTCGCGCCGAGCGCGGCGGCGGTGCTGGAGGCGCTGCGGCCGGACACGCGCCTGGTGGTGATCGCCTCGCCCTGCAACCCCACGGGGCGGATCTGGCCGGAGGCGGAGCTGCGCGCGCTCGCCGCGGGGCTGGCGGAGCGGCCGGGCCCGCCGGTGTACGTCCTGTCCGACGAGGTGTACCGGGAGCTGTACTTCACCCCGGAGCCGCCCCTCGGCATCGCGGAGGTGTACCCGCACACGCTGGTGGCCGGCTCGCTCTCCAAGAGCAACGCGCTCACCGGGCTCCGGCTGGGATGGCTCGTGGGTCCGCCGGAGGTCGTGGCCGCGGCGGTCAAGGTGCACCAGTTCGTGAACACCGCCGCCAGCACCTTCTCGCAGGCGGTGGCGCTGGAGCTGTTCCGCGACCCGGCCTCGCTGGCCGCACACCGGCCCCTCTACCGGCGCACCCGCGCCGCGCTCCTCGCCTCGGCGGAGCGCCACGGCGTCCCGCACCTGCCGCCGGAGGGGACCTTCTACTGCCTGGTGCGGCTCCCGGAGCGCCTGGCGGGAGATTCGCTGGGCGCCACGGAGCGGCTGCTGGAGGAGCAGCGGGTGGTGGCGGTGCCCGGAACCGCCTTCGGGGAGAGCGGGGAAGGGTGGCTGCGCCTCTCCTGGGTGACGGGCGAGGAGGTGCTGGACGAGGCGATGCGGCGGATCGCGGCGTTCTTCCGCGGCTGAGGCGGGCGCCCTCCCCCGGGCCGCGTGCCCGCGGCCGTCACAGGTCGCCGCGCCGCAGGATCCGCCGGGCGACCTCTCCCGCGACGGCGGCCGAGTCGTACGCGCCCTCCCGGATCCGCCGCCGGATCTCCGCGATGCGCTCGGGGGTGAGCTCCGCTTCCGGGCCGCCGCGTACCGGCTCCGCGCGCTCCGGCTCGGCGGACGTGTCGTGGATTCGCATGGGATCTCCTCCTCGTACCGGGTATCGGCAGGCGTCCGGGAAACTTGGGCCGTCGGCGGCCGTCGTGGAGTGCCCCGCGGGGTGCGTGCGTGGCACGCCCTCCCGCGGTTGCCGTGCACGGGGGGCACGGGTATGTTGAAAAAGTGTCGGACGCGCCCTTCCCCGAGTTTAGCGCCGCGGTTCCTCTCCTGGCATGGCCACCATCCTCCACGTCGACGACGAGCCCGCGGTCGGCCTGATCCTCCAGGACACGCTGGAGCGGGCCGGGCACACTCCCGTCGGCGCGCGCGGCGTCCCCGAGGCGCTCCAGGTGCTCGCGCGCGGCGGTGTGGACCTAGTGATCTCCGACTACCGGATGCCGGGGCTCACCGGGCTGGAGCTCCTGGATCTGCTCCAGCGCGAGGGGTACGACGTCCCGCTGATCATGCTCACCGGGTACGCCAGCATCGAGCACGCGGTGGCGGCGATCAAGGCCGGGGCGGTGGACTACATCACCAAGCCGGTGCGCCCGGAGCAGCTGCGCCTGGCCGTCGACCAGGCGCTGGAGTTCGTGCGCCTGCGCCGCGAGAACGAGTCGCTGCGGCGCGAGGTGATGGAGTTCCGCAACGAGCGGCAGATCATCGGGGAGAGCGCGGCGCTGCGCCGCATCCTGCAGACGGTGGCGACGGCCGCGCCCACGCGCGCCACGGTGCTCCTGCAGGGGGAGAGCGGCACGGGGAAAGAGCTGTTCGCGCGGGCCCTCCACGACCAGAGCGACCGGCGCGACCGCCCGTTCATCAAGCTCAACTGCGCGGCGCTCCCGGAAGGGCTGGTGGAGAGCGCCCTCTTCGGCCACGAGCGGGGGGCGTTCACCGGGGCGGTGAGGCGGGTGGAGGGCGCCTTCGAGCGGGCGCACCGCGGCACCCTCCTCCTGGACGAGGTCTCGGAGATGCGGCTGGACCTGCAGGCCAAGCTCCTCCGCGTCCTGCAGGAGCAGGAGTTCGAGCGGGTGGGCGGCACCAGCCCCATCCGGGTGGACGTGCGGGTGGTCGCCACCACCAACCGCGACCTGGCCGCCGAGGCCGCGGCGGGGAGCTTCCGGCAGGACCTGTACTTCCGCCTCAGCACCATCCCCATCCAGATCCCCCCGCTCCGCGCCCGGCCGGAGGACGTCCCCTCCCTCGCCTACCGCTTCGCCCTGCGCACGGCGGCCGAGACCGGAAAGGAGGTCCGGGGGATCTCCCCCGCGGCGCTGGAGTGGCTCATGCGGTACCCCTGGCCGGGGAACGTCCGCGAGCTGCAGCACGCCGTCGAGCGCGCGGTGATCCTCTCGCCGGAGGAGGTGCTCCAGCCCTACGCCTTCCAGGGGCAGCGCTTCGGGCTCGCGCAGACGCTCCCGGAGGTGCCGCTCCCCGCCTACGCCGCGCCGGGCGCCTCTTCCGCGTCGGCCCACGCCGCCGCGGGCGGCTCCGCGCCGACGGAAGACGGCGCCGTCGTCCTCCACTCGCTCAACCTCGACGAGGCCGAGCGGGTGCTGATCGGGCGGGCGCTGGAGGTGTCCGGCGGCAACCGCACGCGCGCGGCGGAGCTGCTGGGGATGAGCGTGCGGACGTTGCGCAACCGGCTGAACAACCCCGGGCGCGGCGGGGGCGAGGACTGACTCGCCTCCGCTGCGGCCGACCGGCGTGGCGGACCCGCCGCGCTCCCACCCACCTCACCCGAGGAGCCCGACATGAGCAACCCCTACGTCGCGCACGACCCCGCCGCCCCGTCCGCCCAGGTCTCCTCCGCGAAGGGGCTCGCGACGGTGGTCTACGCCCTGCAGGCCGCCTCCATCATCATCGGGGTGACCCTGTTCGTGGCGGTGATCATCAACTACGTGAAGCGGGACGAGGCGCGCGGCACCTGGGTGGAGTCGCACTTCCGCTGGCAGATCCGCACCTTCTGGCTGTCGCTGCTCTTCGGGCTGCTGCTGGGCCTGGTGATGGTGGTGCTCGCCGTCGGCACCGCGGGGGCGGCCTCCATCGGGAGCGACGTGGGGACGGCGGGCGGGGCGCTCTCGCTGGGTCTGGCGGGGATCGTGGGCGGGCTGGCGATCTTCGCCTGGTTCGTGTACCGCGTGATCAAGGGCTGGCTCCGCCTGAACAACAATCAGCCGATCTGAGCCCGGCCGCGCCGCCCTGGCAGCGAACCTGCGTGGGCGGCACCTCCCGCGGCGGGAGGTGCCGCCCGGTCGAACAGGAGCGAGGAAGGGGAAGATGAGTGAGAAGCAGCGGGAGGTCGCCACCCTGGCGGGGGGGTGCTTCTGGTGCCTGGAAGCGGTGTACGACGACCTCCGCGGGGTGGAGGACGTGGTGTCCGGCTACACCGGCGGCGGCGTGCCGAATCCCAGCTACGAGGCGGTGTGCTCCGGGACCACGGGGCACGCGGAGGTGGTGCGGGTCACCTTCGACCCGGACGTGGTCTCCTTCCGGGAGATCCTGGAGGTGTTCTTCGGCATCCACGACCCCACCACGCTGAACCGCCAGGGGAACGACGTTGGGACGCAGTACCGCTCCGCCGTCTTCTACCACTCCCCGGAGCAGAAGGCGGTCGCGGAAGGCGTGATCGCGGAGCTGGAGCGCGAGGGGGTGTGGGACGCCCCCATCGTCACGCAGCTGGCGCCGGTGGCGGAGTTCTACCCGGCGGAGGCGTACCACCAGGAGTACTTCCGCCGCAACCCGTTCCAGCCGTACTGTCAGGTGGTGGTGGCGCCCAAGGTGTCCAAGTTCCGCAAGCAGCACCTGGAGCGGTTGAAGAAGTAAGGGGCTGCAGTTGGTTTGGGCGTGCCCCCCGCTGGCGCGGGGGTCGGGCTGTGGCGCCGGAAGCCAGCACACAACGCTGGCTAACGGCGGCGAGCCTCCGCAAACAGCCGCGGAGTCTCGCCCCTTCGGGCTCGCATCCCTCACGCGGGGCTCCCTGCCGCACCCTTGCCTCCCGCGTGGTGTCGGCGCAGGTTTGTGCCCCACCACCGCACTCGCGGCGGGCTCCGTACCGGAAACGCCACGACGCGCATTGCGCTTCGTCGCCGCAGGCAGTATCCGTAGAGGGAACGCGTCCCACGTCCCTCCCGCCCGTCCATCCGAACCCATGTCCGGCACCCCCCCGGCGCGCACGCGCGTCTCGCACCGCGCCAGCCTGTTCACCGAGTCCGTCATCCGCGAGATGACGCGCGAGGCCATGAAGCACGGGGCCGTGAACCTGTCGCAGGGGTTCCCGGACTTCCCGGCGCCCGAGGACGTGAAGCGCGCCGCGGAGAGGGCCATCGCGGCCGACGTGAACCAGTACGCCATCACCTGGGGGGCGAAGGACTTCCGCGACGCCATCGCCCGCAAGACGGCGTGGTACCTGGGGCTGGAGGTGGACCCGGAGACGGAGCTCACCGTCACCTGCGGGTCCACCGAGGCCATGATCGCCACGCTGATGGCGACGGTGGACCCCGGCGACGAGGTGGTGATCTTCGAGCCCTTCTACGAGAACTACGGCCCGGACGCCATCCTCTCCCAGGCCACGCCGCGCTACGTCTCCCTGCGGGCGCCGGACTGGAGCTTCGACCGCGACGAGCTGGCGGCCGCCTTCAACGCGCGGACCCGCGCCATCATCCTCTGCAACCCCAACAACCCGTCGGGGAAGGTGTTCACCCGCGAGGAGATGGAGTTCATCGCCGGGCTCTGCCGCGAGCACGACGTGCTGTGCCTCACGGACGAGATCTACGAGCACATCCTCTACCCGGACGAGGACGGCACGCCCGCGGAGCACGTCTGCATGGCGCAGCTGGAGGGGATGCGCGAGCGCACCGTGGTGGTGAACTCGCTCTCCAAGACCTACTCGGTGACCGGGTGGCGGGTGGGCTGGTGCATCGCCCCGCCCGACATCACCGGCGCCATCCGCAAGGTGCACGACTTCCTCACGGTGGGCGCCGCCGCGCCGCTCCAGGCCGCGGGTGCGTACGCGCTCTCGCTGCCGCCGGAGTACTACGCGCAGCTGGCCGAGCACTACCGCGCCCGGCGCGACCTGCTCCTCCCGGCGCTGGAGGAGGTGGGGTTCCGGACCTTCACCCCCCGTGGCGCCTACTACGTCATGACCGACGTGAGCGGCTTCGGCTTTGCATCAGATCTGGATTTCACGCGTCACCTGATCCGGGAGGTGGGCGTCGCCTGCGTCCCGGGATCCAGCTTCTACGCGGATCCGGCGAGCGGCGCGCACCTGGTCCGCTTCTGCTTCTGCAAGCGCGACGAGACCCTCCACGCGGCGGTGGAGCGCCTCCGGAAGCTCGTCGCCTAGCCGCCCGCGCCGTCCGCACCAGGGAAACCGGACATGCCCAGCACGACGCCCCTGCTCCTCGCGCTCCTCCTCCTGGCCGCACCCGCCGCGGCGCAGGACTCCGCCCCCGTGGTGGTGGGGGCGCGCATCCGCCTGATGGCCCCCGAGCTGACCCGCACCTGGATCGTGGGCCGCATCATCTTCGCGGACTCCACCACCGTCATCATCGACCCGGTCACCCGCCGGTGGGGGCGCCCGCTGGCGCTGGACCAGGCCTCTCTCACGCGGCTGCAGCTGAGCCGCGGGCGGGTCGGCTCCATGATCCACCGGGGCACGATCGTGGGCGGGCTCGCCGGGGCGGCGCTGGGGGCGTACACCTTCTGGCGGACGGAGCGGGAGGAGGGGGCCGCGCCGGGCGCGTGGCTCGTCATCCCCATCTTCGCCGGCGGCGGCGCCGCGGCCGGGGCCGGCATCGGCATGGCGATCCCGCGCGAGGGGTGGGAGCCGGTGGGCGTCCCCGCGCGCGTCGTCTTCGAGCCGGAAGGGAACGGCGCCCGCCCGTAGTCCCCCCTCCGGCTCCTCCCCGGGCGCTCCCTCCCTCCCGCGACCCCGGCACGCTCCCGCTCCGCATGGCCCCGCCGGCACCTCCGCTGTAGATTGCCGCGTCTTTTGTTCCCGCAACCGAGCGGAGGATCTACGCGAATGACCCTTTCCAGTCCGATCCCTCTCCCCCGTCTCCTGGCCGCCGCGCTCGCGCTGGCGCTCGGGGCGGAGGGCGCCCCCGTCCAGGCGCAGGCGCGGCCCGCGCCCGCCGCCGAGGCCGCCGCGCGCCCCCGTCCGTACCCCGTCCTGGAGACGCCGGAGTTCGTCCGCGCGGTGGAGCGGGGGACCCGCACCCGCACCGGACGCCCCGGTCCCGGGTACTGGACGCAGCACGCGCAGTACCGTCTTTCGGCCGAGCTGGACCCGGCCACCCGCCGGCTCTCCGGCATGGGGACGGTGCGGTACCACAACCGCTCCCCGGACGAGCTGCGGACGATCGCGGTGCACCTGCACCCCAACCTCTTCGCCCCGGACGCCATCCGGAACGAGAAGGTCCCGGTTACCGGGGGGATGGAGCTTTCGCGGGTGGTCGCGCAGGGGCGCACGCTGAACGCGGTGCCGGCGCTCGACACCCTGGGCACGCCGGCGTACACGGTCGACGGCACCGTGGCGTGGATCCGCCTCCCGCAGCCGCTCCCCGCCGGAGGAACCGCGGAGCTGGGCTTCACCTGGAGCTACGTGGTCCCGCCGGACGGCGCGCCGCGCACGGGGACGGACGGCGAGGTGTACTTCGTCGCCTACTGGTATCCGCACGTCGCGGTGTACGACGACGTCTCCGGGTGGCAGGCGGACCCGTACATGGGGAACGCCGAGTTCTACATGGGATACGCGGACTACGACGTGTCGCTCACCGTGCCGGAGGGGTGGCTGGTGGGCGCCACCGGGACGCTCCAGAACCCGGAGGAGGTGCTCACGCCGGAGACCCGGCAGCGCCTGGACGCGGCGCTGCGGGACCGCGGGATCGTGCACGTGGTGACGGCGGACGACCGCGGGGCGGGGCGGGCCACCCGCACCTCCCGGAACGGGAAGCTCACCTGGCGGTTCAGCGCCCGCGACGTCCGCGACTTCGCCTGGGGGGCCTCGCCGCGCTACCTGTGGGACGCCACCGCCGCCGTGGTCGGCGACGCCAACGGCGACGGCCGCGCCGACACGGCCGCGATCCACACCTTCTACCGTCCCGAGCGGGTGCAGTGGGCGTGGGACCGGTCCGCGCGCTTCTCGCAGCACTCGGTGGAGTTCCTGTCGCGCTACCTGTGGCCGTACCCGTACCCGCACATGACCGCCATGGACGGCCCCACCTCGTGCGGGGGGATGGAGTACCCGATGATGACGTGCATCGGCGGCCGGCGCGACACGCTCTCGCTGTACTCGGTGACGGTGCACGAGATCGCGCACATGTGGTTCCCCATGCAGGTGGGCTCGGACGAGAAGCGCTACACCTGGCAGGACGAGGGGCTGACGCGCTTCAACCAGGCCCAGGCGATGCGCGAGTTCTTCGACGGCTACGACCTGGAGACCATTGCCCGCGACCAGTACCTGGCGCTGGCCCGGCGCGGGGGCGAGGACGTGGGCGGCGAGGTGGAGCTGATGCGCCACGGCGACCGGTACCCGGTGGAGACGCGGGCGTACGCCATCGCCAGCTACCCCAAGATGGCGACCAACCTGGCGATGCTCCGCGCGCTCCTCGGCGAGGAGACCTTCCACCGCGCCTACCGCGAGTACGGCCGGCGGTGGATCAACCGGCACCCGCAGCCGTACGACCTTTTCAACACCTTCGAGGACGTGGCCGGGCGCGACCTGGACTGGTTCTGGCGCACCTGGTGGTACGAGACCTGGACGCTGGACCAGGCCATCGGCGAGGTGCGGGTCACCGGCGACCGGATGGAGGTTGACGTGGTCGACCTGGGGCTCGCCCCCATGCCCGCGCGGCTCGCGATCACGCGCGCGGACGGACGCACGGAGCGGGTCGAGGTGCCCGTGGAGGTGTGGCTGAACGGGGCGCGGCGGCACACGGTCCCGGTGCGCGACGCCGCCTCCGTCGTCCGGGTGGAGATCGACCCGGAGCGGGCCTTCGCCGACATCGACCGGGAGAACCAGATGTGGACGAGGAGTCGCTGAGCGGCCCACCGGAGGAGCGTCGCGGCGGCGGCTGAGGCGCGCAGGTGCCGGATAGGCCGAGGGGAGGAGCCCTGCCCGGGCTCCTCCCCTTGTTTTGGCCCTCGAAGGCGCGAAGGACCGGAACGGCCGGTGCCGGCGCCGGCCGGTCCGTCAGGAGCCGACGATCTGCCGCACCCGCTCCGCAATCAGCGTCTCCAGTGCTCCCGTCGTTCCGCAGTTCACGGGAGCCCCGCTCACGCCGCGGTTCGTGGCCGTAGCGTTCACCATCGTCCTCAGCTGGGTCTGTCCGTTCGCGCCAGGGGCAAGGGTGGTGACGATCGAGGCGACGACCCGGTAGCTGTTCGCCAGCGGCGCGCCGAAGGGCCCCTCCCCGCAGTTGAGCCAGGCGGACACCGGCTTCCCAGCGAGGGTGCGGCCCAGCTGCAGGCTGGTGTTGCCGTAGGTGCGGGTCGCCGGGACGGACGTCCCCATGGGGATCCCCAGCTGGTTGTACACGGCCGGCAGCGCCGCCCACACCCGGTCCACCTCCGCCGGGACGACGAACGCCGCTCCCCCCCGGTCGCTGTACGACTCCAGAATCACCGTCCCCGTGGAGCCGGAAACGGTCGTGGTGGAGCGGACGACGCCGGTCTCCCCGGTGCCGGCCGCAGTGGAGGCGCAGGCGGAGACCAGGACGATGCAGGCAATGACGAGGAGTGGCCTCATGGCTCCTTTTCCGAGAGCAGGGTGGCAGGAGGGGCGCCGGAGCCCCCCGGTGCGCGGGATGGCACGGAGGTGGCTGGACTCCGGTCGCAAGGATGTCTGCTTCGAAGAATGTGCTCCGCCCCGATGGGGCGCAACGGGCCCCCGGGGCGGAGACCCCCGGGGGCTCCCGTTTTCGGTTTTTGTTTGGTACGGATCATGCAGTAAGTGGTTGCACCCGATAGGGTTAGTGCAATCGCAACCACCAGAGCGGGAAACCATATCATGACCGACAAGCGCACGCAGGACCAGGCCGAGCAGAGCAACACCATCAAGGACCCGGACAACTGGACCACCGGGGACGAGCAGATGACGGGCGCCCAGCGCTCCTACCTGCACACCCTGGCCGAGGAGGCGGGGGAAGAGGTGGACGACAACCTCACCAAGGCGGAGGCGTCCAAGAAGATCGACGAGCTGCAGGAGCGGACGGGGCGCGGCTCGGACCGCTGAGGCCCGCCCGTCGGGACCATGAGCGAGGGGGTGTCCGGGATTCCCGGGCACCCCCTCCGCCGTCGCGCTCCGGGAGGATCGGGGAGCCGCGGGCTTTCTCAGGCGCCCATGCCCACGAGAGCCGGCGCGTCCGCCCGCCTGGCCGGGCGCCGGTTCATCACGTGGACCGCCTCGCCGAGCGCGTGCTTGAACGCCTCCATGACCCCCTCGGAAAGGGTGGGGTGCGGGTGGATGGTGAGCGCCACGTCCTCGGCCGCGGCCACCATCTCCAGGGCGAAGGCGGCCTCGGCGACCAGCTCGCTCGCCTCCGGCCCGACGATCCCCACCCCCAGCAGCCGCTCCTCGTCCGCGACCACCTTCACGAAGCCGTCCGTGTCGCCCAGCGACATCGCCCGGCCGGACGCGGCGAAGGGGAACCTCCCCACCTTTACGACGCGCCCCTCTCGCCGCGCCTCCGCCTCCGTCATCCCCACCACCGCGATCTCCGGGTCCGTGAAGATGGCGGCGGGGAGCGCGTAGACGTCGCGTCGCACGTTCCGGCCGGCGATCACCTCGGCGGCGACCTCCGCTTCGCGAAAGGCCTTGTGCGCCAGGTACGGACCGCCGGCCACGTCGCCCACGGCGTAGATCCCCGGGACGGAGCTGCGCATCCGGTCGTCGGTCGCCACGTGGCCGCGCGCATCCAGCCGCACCCCCACCTCCTCCAGCCCCAGTCCGCGGACGTTCGGCTGGAAGCCCACGGAAACGAGGACCCGCTCCGCCTCCAGCACCCGCGTCCCGCCGCCGTGCTCCACCGTCACCGCCGCCGCGCCGTCCCGCGGCTCCCACCCGAGCGCGCGGGCGCCCGTCAGGACCTCGCCGCCCCGGCGCCGGAACCGGCGCTCCACCACTCGCACCAGGTCGGCGTCCACCCCGGGGAGGAGCCCCTCCGTGACCTCCACCACCGCCACGCTCGTCCCCAGCCTCTGGTACATCATCCCCAGCTCCATCCCGATGACCCCGCCCCCGATCACCACCAGCGAGCGCGGCACCTCCCCGAGCGAGACCGCCTCGCGCGCCGTGATGATCCGCTCCCCGTCCGCCTCGAAGCCGGGGATGGAGGCCAGCCGCGCCCCCGTCGCCACCACGACGGCGTCGCGTGCCTCGTAACGCTCCACCGCGCCGTCCGCGGTCCGCACCTCCACCGTGCTCGGGCCGACCAGGCGCGCCGTGCCGGGCGCCACCTCGCCGCCGTTGCCGCGGATCAGCGTCGCCACGCTCCCGGTGAGCCGCGCCACGATGCCGTCCTTCCACGCCTGGGTGCGGGCGAAGTCCACCTCCGGCGCGCCGACCCGGATCCCCATCGTCTCCGCCTCGCGGATCCGCTCCACCAGCCCGGCCGCCGAGATCAGCGCCTTGCTGGGGATGCACCCCCAGTTCAGGCAGACGCCGCCCAGGCTCTCCCTCTCCACGCACAGCACGCTCTTTCCGAGCTGGGCCAGTCGGATCGCGGCCGTGTACCCGCCCGGCCCCCCGCCGATCACGACGGCGTCGTAGACCCTCGCTTCCATCGCCCCCTCCCGTGTCGAAGAGACCGTTCGGTCTCATGGTGGGCAAAAAAAGAGAGCGCCCCGCCGTCAGGCGCGGACGCTCCCGTCCAGGTACCGCTCCAGGTGCTCCCGCGCGCGCCGCACGTGCGCCGGATCGCCGTACGCCTGCGACAGCGCCACGGCGCCCTCCATCGTCGCCAGCAGTACCGTCGCCAGGGCGTCGCCGTCGGTGCCGGGCCGGACCTCGCCGCGCGCGGTCCCCTCCGCGACGGTGCGTGCGATCAGCCCCCGCAGCCCGTCCATGGCCCGGCGCGCCCGGTCGCGGAGCTGCGGGTTGCCGTCGTCCGAGTCGATCATGGCGTTCATCATGGGGCAGCCCCCGGGGACCGGCGGGTCCTCGGGGATGTGCGCGAACACGCCCACGATCGCGTGCAGCCGGTCCACCGCGTGGGCCCGCTCCGCCATGGCCGCGGCGAATCGGCCCCCCATCGCGTCCACCGCGTAGTCGAACGCTTCCAGCGCCAGCGCCTCCTTGCTCTCGAAGTGCCGGTAGATGCCCCCCTTCTGGAGCCCCGTCGCCGCCATGATGTCCGACATGGAGGCCCCGGCGAACCCCTGCCGGTTGAAGAGCCCCGCCGCCTGCCGGACGATGTTCTCGCGCGTCTGCTCGCCGTTTCGCATGGCTCTCGTCCGTGGCCCGCTCGCTCAGGTGTGAAGGGGCCTCCACCGGCTGGAGACCGATCGGTCTCTATTCTGCGCCCGCGCCCCGTCCGGGTCAAGCGTCTCGTTCCACGCCGGCCGTAGCGCGCTTCCTGCACGGCGTCCACTGGCGATCACGGACACGGACGACCTGCGCGGAGGGACCGGATGAGGGTGCTGCTGACGGGAGCGACGGGGTACGTGGGGAGCGCGGCGGCGGAGGCGCTGCGGGGGGCCGGGCACGAC
>DASYWD010000352.1 GCA_035936415.1 Longimicrobiaceae bacterium | reverse complement strand
GCCGAGCGCCTGCCAGACGCCGCACCAGCGCTCGTCGTGGACGGCGTGGCCGTGGTGGGCCCCCTGGTGGTCCGCGGCGCAGAGCTGCGGGCCGGAGGCGAGCTGCCGGCCGTGGGTATGCGCCCACGGCCCGCCCGCCGCTCCCGCAAGCTGCAGGAGCGCCGCGACGACGAGGGCCGCGCGGGCCCCGATGCGGAACGGCAAGACGCGTCGTTTCACGGAGTTGGCTTACCCCTGCCCGCGCGCGGGTGTTCCGGCGCGCCTCACGCCAGCAGGGAGCGCAGGCGGGACAGGTTGCGGAGGTCCGCCGCGACGGGGTCGTCGCCCTTGGGCGTCTCCAGCACCTTGGGAACGGCGGCGAAGCGCTCGTCGTTCATGATCCGCCGGAAGGGCTCGTCGCCCAGGGAGCCCTCCCCGATGTCGGCGTGGCGGTCCTTCCGGCTGCCGAAAGGGACCTGGGAGTCGTTGAGGTGGAAGAGCCCGAGCCGCTCCAGCCCCACCACGTCCGCGAGGCGCTGCATCACGCCGTCGTAGTCGCCCACCAGGTCGTACCCGGCGGAGTAGACGTGGCAGGTGTCGAGGCAGATCCCCACCCGGGCGCGGTGCTCGGGCGAGATGCGCTCGATCATCGCGGCCAGCTCCTCGAAGGTGGCGCCCAGCACGCGGCCCGACCCGGCGGTGGTCTCCAGCAGGACCATCGTCCGCCCCGGCGTCTCCGCGAGCGCCTCCTCCACGAGCGCGGCGTTCTGGGCGAGGCCCCGGGCCGGGTCGCCGTCGGTGGCATTCCCCGGGTGGGTGACGACCGCGTCCAGCCCCAGGTCCACCGCGCGGCGCAGCTCGGCCCTGAAGGAGGCGAGCGACTTCGCCCGCAGCTCCGGGTCGGCGGTGGCCAGGTTGATCAGGTAGGAGTCGTGGGAGTTGGTGAAGCCGATCCCCTGTGCCCGGACGCCGCCCGTGAACCCCTGGACGTCCTCCTCCCCGCAGACCGGCTCCGCCCAGCGGTTGGGCTGCTTGGTGAAGACCTGGATGGCGGTGGCGCCGATCTCCGCCCCCCGGCCGGGGGCGTTGCGGACGCCGCCCGCGGTGGACACGTGGGCTCCGAGCAGCACGTGGGGACCTCTTCGGGTGGGCGGGAGGGACTGAAGGGTTTCAGGATGGCGGGAAGGTAGGCCGGGCGCCCGGGGGTGTCAACGCGCGGCGGGCGGGTGTACATTAACCCCCCTCGCGGGGAGCGGCTGCTCCCCGTGCCGAGCCTCCGCGCACGCGCCGGGGGCATGTTTTTTCGCTGTGAACCAGACCGGAGCGTTTCGGTACCGCTTATGATGATCAATCCGTGGCACGAGCTCGACCCCGGCACCAACCCCCCGACCGAGATGCGGGCGGTGGTGGAGATCCCGCGGGGGAGCCGCAACAAGTACGAGCTGGACAAGAAGACGGGGATGTTCCGGCTGGACCGGGTGCTCTACAGCGCGGTGCACTACCCGGGCGACTACGGCTTCTTCCCCCAGACCTACGCGGAGGACGACGATCCGCTCGACGCGCTGGTGATGGTCACCGTGCCCACCTTCCCCGGCTGCGTGATCGACGTGCGCCCGGTGGGGCTGTTCCGGATGAAGGACCGGGGCGAGATGGACGAGAAGATCCTCTGCGTCCCTTGCCACGACCCGCTCTACGACGAGTACCTGGACATCGGACAGGTGGCGAGCCACTTCCTCAAGGAGGTGGAGCACTTCTTCACCGTGTACAAGGACCTGGAGGGCGCCCGCGTCACGCCCCTGGGGTGGGAGGACGCCGCCGCCGCCCGCTCGGTGATCACCTCGTCCCTGGCGCGCTACGCGCTGTACCGCAAGCAGGAGCAGGCGGAGGCGTACGCGAAGGTGGAGGTGCGGAAGGGGCTGGAGCTGTAGGTGCCCGGCGGAGCCGGGCAGTGCGGGAGTGCGAAGTGCGACACGAGGGCCCCCCCCCC
>DASYWD010000351.1 GCA_035936415.1 Longimicrobiaceae bacterium | reverse complement strand
CACCGTCCCCGCACCGCCCCGGGGCGCGCCGACGCGCCCGCCTGCCCGCGAGAACGCGCGGAAGCCCATCCCGGCGATTCGGCAGCCCGGAGCCCAGCGCGATACGACGCCGACGGACCGCGCTCAGCCCGGCGCCCCCGCCGACAGTGCCGCGGCGGCCCCGCAGGAGCCGGACGCCGTTTTCGACGCGCTCCTCCGCCTGGAGGGGTACACGCCGGTGCAGTACCGCGGGAGGGACGCCGTCTTCCGCGCCGACTCCTCCGTGCTCGTGCTGCGCGGGGAGGCGGAGGTGGAGCGCGCCGGACAGAAGCTCACCGCGGACACGATCGTCTACCAGGACCGCAGCCGGGTGGCGCGCGCCTTCGGCAGCCCCAAGGTGAGCGGCGAGGGGCAGAACATCGCGGGCGACGTGCTGGTCTACGACCTGGACCGGCGGGTGGCGGTCGTGGAGGGCGGACGCACGCAGTACGCCTCCGGCGCCACCTGGTACGTGTACGGACAGCGGGTGGCCGCCGAGCAGCAGACCGACCGGATCTACGCCCAGGGGAGCACCTTCACCTCCGACGAGCGGGAGGAGCCGCAGTACCACTTCCGCGCCGGCAAGGTGATGGTGATGCGGGACCGGCTCCTGGTGGGGCGCCCGGCGGTGCTGTACTTCCGCAACGTGCCGGTGGCGTGGCTCCCCTTCATCGTGCAGGACATGGAGAAGGGGCGGCGGAGCGGGATCCTGACGCCGCGCTTCGGCATCAACGACGTGGTCCGCAACTCCTCGGGCTACCAGCGGCAGATCTCCAACGTCGGCTACTACTGGGCGATCAACCCGTACCTGGGCGCGCAGGTGTCGACCGAGTGGCGGAGCAACTCGTACACCTCGCTGACGGGGGCGCTCGACTTCAACTGGCGCCGCCGCTTCCTGAGCGGCAGCGCCAGCTGGCAGCAGTACTTCCCGGACGACGGGGCGAAGCAGCGCACCCTTTCCGGGCAGGGGAACTGGCGCCCCGACGAGCGCAGCACAGTCGCCTTTTCCGGGAGCTACGCGTCGTCGTCCGAGTACGTCCGGCGGCGGAGCGTCGACCCGCTGGAGGCCGTTCAGAACCTCAACTCCACCTTCTCGGTGGACCGCCGCTTCGACTGGGGCCAGGTGAACCTGGGCGCGCGGCGGAGCCAGTCGCTCGGAGACGGCCGGCTGGAGTGGACGTTCCCCAGCTTCGGGATCACGCCCAACACCGTCACCCTCTTCCGCTCGGCCTCGCCGGAGCAGGCGAGCTGGTACAACGACGTCACGGTCACCCTGGGGCTGACCGCATCGCAGACCGGGCTGCGCCTGCCGGGGGACACGCTCCGGGCGGTCGGCGCCTTCCGGGCGCTGGAGGACCGCCGCGGACAGGCCCAGCTCAACAACTCGGTGCGCGTCGGCAACCTGACGATGAACAACAACGCGTCGCTCAACCGGAACGCGCTGACGGGGCTTCTGCCGAGGCCGCTCCTCGCGAGGGTCCCGGGGATCGACACGGCCTCGTTCACGGACGACCAGGGCCGGTGGACCTCCGGCATCAGCTACCAGCAGGGCCTGATCGGCTCCACCTTCATCGCCCCGAGCCTGTCGCTCCGGCAGGAGTTCGTGCGGGACACCACCAGCGAGCGCTTCGGGGCGGACGGGTTCGTCGCCGGTCCGGTCCGGACCGATTTCGGCGCGACGCTGAACACGGACCTGTACGGCTTCTTCCCGGGATTCGCGGGGATGGAGCGGATCCGGCACCACGTGAAGCCGAACCTCACCTTCACCTACTCGCCGCGGGCCAGCACGACGGCCCTCCAGGACTCCGTGTTCGGGGTCGACTTCAGGGAGCCGCAGAACGTGCTCCGCCTGACGCTCGACCAGACCTTCGAGGCGAAGCTCCGCACCCCGTCGAGGCCGCAGGCGCGCGACACCGCATCGGACACGACCGCGGCTGCGGCTCCGGCGGCGCCGCTGGATGCGCGCAAGGTGACGCTGCTCGCGATCAACGCCTCGGCGCTGGAGTACGACTTCGCGCGAGCTTCACGGAAGAAGAACGGGTTCATCACCGACCAGGTGAGCGGGAGCATCCGCTCCGACTTCCTGCAGGGGATGACGGTGCAGTTCGGGGTGGACCTCTTCGAGGACCCGACACGGCAGGACTCGCTCAGCAGGGACCGGTTCGCCTTCGGCGCGTTCTCGCCGCAGATCTCCACGCTGAGCACCGGCTTCACGCTGGGGCAGAACTCGGCGCTCTTCCGCTGGCTCGGGTTCGGGAGGCTGCGGCCGGACGAGTCCATGACGCCGGAGCCGGGAATGGTGCCGACCGATTCGCTCCAGCCGCCGGGCACCCGGCCGGCCAGGACGACCTCCACGGCCAACCCGCAGCAGGTGGGGAGCGGGCCATGGTCCATGCAGGTCAACTACTCGTACAACCGCCCGCGGCAGACCTCCTTCGGCAGCTTCGGCGGGGGAGTGAACCAGATGCTGAACGGGACGCTCGCGTTCTCCCCGACGCAGAACTGGGCGGTGAACTGGGCTACCAGCTACAACATCACGGACGCGGAGTTCGGCAGCCATCAGCTCAGCCTGGTGCGCGACCTGCACCGCTGGCAGGCCAACTTCAGCTTCTACCGCACGCCGGTGGGGAACACGTCGTTCCAGTTCTCCGTGCACCTGAAGGACCTGCCGGACCTGAAGGTGGACTACAACGAGCGCAACATCGGGGCGGACCGCCGGCAGTAGCCGCCCGGCGCTCGGCCCTCTGGAGAAGAGCCGCCCCCCTCCGGGAGCGGCTCTTCTCGTTCCGGATCGCTCCGGGGGGTGAGCCCGTGTCTCACGGGAGCGACACCCCGTTCCCCTCGCGCGGACACCCATGGGGCCTCCGCTACGAGCCCGTTTCGGCGGGTTCCTGGTGTAAGCTGTTGGCGCGTAAGCGGTTGATCCGCGGGCGCATCCGGGGTGTCCTCCCGGAATGACAGTTGCCCTGCATACGCCCCGGAAGGTGCCGCTCCGGCACGCGCCCGCTCCGGACACCGAGGACCACTCCCATGCTCACACGTGCCCGATCTTCGCTCCTCCTCGCCGCCCTGGTCCTGGCCGGGTGCAACGAGAACGACCCGTTCATCCCCGGGGCCGGGGAGTTCCGGGGACCGCGCGACGTCAGCGCCACCTACGACTGGATCTTCGAGACGTTCAACCGCGACACCGGCCGCCCGCTCGGGCACCCGTCCGTGGTCGTGAAGTGGTCCCTCCCCGCAGACTGGAACCGGGACCCGTTTCGCGTCTACGCGCGCCGGGGCAGCCAGGGGAGCTTCTCGCTGGTGGGAACCACCACCTCGTGCGAGGGCGGGGAGTGCCGCTTCGTCGACACCAACGTGGTCGGCGGGACCCGGTACGAGTACTTCGTCTCCACGGTGGACCGGGGGAGCGGCGCGGAAGCCCCCTCCGACTTCCGGGTCGAGGTGAACGTGCCGGTGTTCGCTCCGCCGCCCGCGCCGCGCGCGGACAGCGTCTTCGCGCTGGACAACTCGCTCTGGCTCCGCTGGCGCTCCGGCGGCGCGGTGGAGAACTTCTGGAAGTACCAGGTCTGGCTGGTGTCCATCGACGGACAGCGCGTCGATCTCTACCAGGCAGGAGAGACCGACGCCACCGGGTTCCTGGACCTGCGGGCGCGCAACGGTTCCGTCTACGGCTACCGCATCGCGGCCGTGAACACCCAGGGGCAGGTGAGCGACCTGAGCCCGGTGATGACGGGCGTGCCCCGGCCGGACTTCCACTCGGAGCTGATCTACGCGTTCAGCGACAGCACCGCGCGAAGCGGCTTCCGCTTCGTGGCCGCCGACAGCCTGGACCCGATCGTGTCCGGGAGCTCGCCGCAGGCGCAGTGGCGGCTGGAGGTGGCGAACGGGCGCTGGCAGATCCGTCCGCTGGGTGACACCGAGGTGGTGAGCGCCGGTCGCACGACGGCTCTGGTCTGCGGCCCGGGGCGCGACCGGGAGTGCCGTGCGGCCTTCCAGGCGCCAGCGTCGGGGTACACGCGCAACCCGGTGGCGGTGGACCCGGAGTTCAGCTACGTCTTCCGGGTGCGGGGCGCCGACGGGCGCATCCACTACGGCGTGATCCGCGCCTCCATCCTGGGGAGCAGCGGGGGGAAGGCGCTGATGATCTTCGACTGGGCGTACCAGCTCCGCCCCGACGACCCGCGCCTCGACCGCCGGCCGGGCTGAGCTCCGCCCGAAGCACCGGACCCGCGGGCCGCCTCCTCCCGGAGACGGCCCGCCCGTTTTCCGGGATCACGTGTTGTTCGCTACAGAGCCTTCCGGTATCTTTTCTCGCCTTCAACGCGGAGCGAAAATGCACGGTACGGAGCGGATCGGGATCGACGGCGACACCCTCACCCTGGACATGGTCGAGCGGGTGGCGCGGCACGGCGCGCCCGTGGAGCTGACGGCGGATGCCGTGGAGCGTATGCGCCGATCCCGGGCGGTGGTGGAGCGCGCGGTCGCGGAGGGGCGGGTGGTGTACGGCCTCACCACCGGCTTCGGCCGCCTTTCCGAGGTGGCGATTCCGCTGGACCGCCTGGAGGAGCTGCAGATCAACCTGATCCGCAGCCACGCGGCCGGCGTCGGCGCGCCGCTCCCGCGCGAGGAGGCGCGCGCCGTCACGCTGCTGCGCGCCAATGTGCTGGCGAAGGGGTTCTCCGGGATCCGCCCCGAGGTAGTGGCGCTCCTCCTTGAGCTGCTGAACCGCGGCGTCACCCCGCTGATCCCTGAGCAGGGCTCGGTGGGCGCCTCCGGCGACCTCGCTCCGCTCTCGCACCTGGCGCTGGTGCTGGTGGGGGAGGGGTGGGCGGAGGTCGGGGGCGAGACCCTGCCGGGGGGGGAAGCGCTTCGCCGGGTGGGGCTGGAGCCGGTGCGGCTGCAGGCCAAGGAGGGGCTGGCGCTCAACAACGGCACGCAGTTCATGACCGGCCTCGGCGCGCTCGCGCTGGTCGCGGCCGAGCGCCTGGTGGAGGCCGCCGAGGTGATCGGCGCGGCGTCGCTGGAGGGACTGAAGGGGACGCCGGACGCCTTCCACCCCGCCATCCAGCGCGCCCGCCCGCACCCCGGCCAGGTCGCCAGCGCAGAGCGCCTGCGCGCCCTCCTGGCCGACAGCGAGATCCGCGAGTCGCACCGCTACGGCGACCCGCGGGTGCAGGACGCGTACTCTCTCCGCTGCATGCCGCAGGTGCACGGCGCCGCGCGGAACGCCCTGGCGTACGCCCGCACCGTCCTGGAGACGGAGGCCAACAGCGCCACCGACAACCCGCTGATCTTCCCCGACGAGGGCGAGGAGGGGCTGGTGATCAGCGGCGGCAACTTCCACGGGCAGCAGGTGGCACAGGTGCTGGACCTGCTCGCCATCGCCCTGGCGGACCTGGCGTCCATCTCGGAGCGGCGCATCGAGCGTCTGGTGAACCCGGACCTCTCCGGCCTCCCCGCCTTCCTGGTGGACGAGCCCGGTGTGCACTCCGGCTTCATGATGGCGCAGATCACCGCCGCCGCGCTGGTGAGCGAGAACAAGGTGCTCGCCCACCCCGCGAGCGTGGACTCGATCCCCACCGACGCCAACAAGGAGGACCACGTCTCCATGGGCCCCCACGCCGCCGTGAAAGCGCGGAAGGTGCTCCGGAACGCGGAGACGGTGCTGGGGATCGAGCTGATGTGCGCCATGCAGGCGCTGGAGTTCCTGAAGCCGCTGCGCCCCGGCCGCGGCGTGGAGCGCGCCTACCGGATCGTCCGCGAGCGCATCCCGGCACTCGACGGCGACAGGGTGCTGGCACCGGACATCGAGGCGGCCACGGCGATCGTGCGGGAAGGGAGGCTGGCGGAGATCTTCATCCACTCTGAACTACGAGACCGAGACCCATGACCCCCCCCCCCACCACCCCCGTCATCCGCGCGCCCCGCGGCACCGAGATCTCCTGCCGCGGGTGGCAGCAGGAAGCCGTCCTGCGGATGCTGATGAACAACCTGGATCCCGAGGTGGCCGAGAGGCCCGAGGACCTGGTCGTCTACGGCGGAACCGGGAGGGCGGCGCGCTCGTGGGAGGCGTTCGAGGCCATCGTGGAGACGCTGCGCACCCTCGCGGACGACGAGACGCTGATCGTGCAGTCCGGGAAGCCGGTGGCGGTTTTCCGTACGCACCGGCACTCGCCGCGGGTGCTGATCGCCAACAGCAACCTGGTGCCGCGCTGGGCGACCTGGGACGTCTTCCGCGAGCTGGAGCGCCAGGGGCTCATCATGTACGGCCAGATGACGGCCGGCTCCTGGATCTACATCGGGACGCAGGGGATCCTCCAGGGGACGTACGAGACCCTGGGCGCGGTGGCGCGGCAGCACTTCGGGGGGAGCCTGCGGGGGACGTGGACGCTGACCGGCGGGATGGGCGGGATGGGCGGCGCCCAGCCGCTGGCGGTAACCATGAACGGAGGCGCGGTGCTCTGCGTGGACGTGGACCCGCAGCGGATCCAGCGGCGGCTGGACAACCGGTACTGCGACCGGATGACGCACGACCTGGACGAGGCGCTCCGCTGGACGCTGGAGGCGCGCGAGCGGGGGGAGGCGCTCTCCGTGGGCCTGGTCGGCAACTGCGCGGAGGTGCTCCCGGAGCTGCTGCGTCGCGGCGCCATCCCCGACGCGCTCACGGACCAGACCAGCGCGCACGACGCCCTCAACGGGTACGTGCCGGCGGGGCTGTCGCTGGAGGCGGCGGCGGAGCTGCGCGAGCGCGACCCGCAGGAGTACGTGCGGCGCTCCATGGAGTCGATGCGGGTGCACTGCGAGGCGATGGTGGAGATGATGCGCCGCGGCGCCGTCACCTTCGACTACGGTAACAACATCCGCGGGCAGGCGAAGGACGCGGGATACGACGACGCCTTCGCGTTCCCCGGCTTCGTCCCGGCGTACGTCCGCCCGCTCTTCTGCGAGGGGAAGGGCCCCTTCCGCTGGGTGGCGCTCTCCGGCGACCCCGCCGACATCCACCGCACCGACGACCTGGTGCTGGAGCTCTTCCCGGAAGACGAGCACCTGCGCCGCTGGATCACCCAGGCGCGGGAAAAGGTCGCCTTCCAGGGGCTCCCGGCGCGGATCTGCTGGCTGGGGCAGGGGGAGCGCGCGAGGTTCGGGGTGGCGCTCAACGACGTGGTGGCGAGCGGGGAGCTGAAGGCGCCCATCGTCATCGGGCGCGACCACCTGGACACCGGCTCCGTGGCCTCGCCCTTCCGCGAGACGGAGTCGATGAAGGACGGGAGCGACGCCATCGCCGACTGGGCCATCCTGAACGCCATGGTCAACGTGGCGAGCGGCGCGTCCTGGGTCTCCTTCCACCACGGCGGCGGGGTGGGGATCGGCAACTCGCTGCACGCGGGGCAGGTGATCGTGGCCGACGGCACGCCGGAGATGCGCGAGCGGCTGGAGCGCGTCCTCACCAACGACCCGGGGATGGGCGTGGCCCGCCACGCGGACGCCGGGTACGAGGAGGCGGTCGCCACCGCGCGCGAGAAGGGCGTCCGCATCCCCATGCTGGAGCGGGGCTTCGGCGGGTAGCGGGGCTCCCGGGCTCCGGGCCGAGGGGTCGCCGTGATCCGCATCCGCTGCCGCTGCGGCGAGGTCTTCCACGCGGAGGAGCAGCACGTCGGGCGCGTGCTGCACTGCCGCTGCGGTCGGGAGATCCCGGTCCGCATGCCCCCTCCGCGCCCGGAGCCGCCCGCGGCTCCGCGGTCCGCTGCGTGGGAGGGGCGGCTGCGGCGGCTCGGTGAGCGGGCGTCGGCCGGGCTCGCCGGGGCCTTCCGCGCGCCGGCGGGGCCCCTCGGGTGGCTCGTGTGGGCGGCGTGGGGCTACCTCGCGGCGGTCGTCCTCCTCTGGGCCGTCCTCTGGACGCTCGGCGACCGCTGGTGGCCCGCGACCGTGTACCTCTTCGGGCCGCGCTGGGTCGTCCTTCTCCCGCTGGTCCTCCTCGTCCCCGCGGCCGCGGTCTTCCGCCGCGCTCTCCTCCTCCCCCTGCTCGCCGCCGCCCTGGTGATGGTGTTCCCGGTCATGGGGATGCGGACGGGGTGGCGGTCCTGGGGCGCCGCGGAGCCGACGGGGCAGACCCTCCGCGTGGTGAGCGCCAACCTGGCCGGAGATCCCTGGGCGGCGGAGCGGCTCATCGGGCTGGTGGGCGAGTGGCGCGCCGACGTGGTCGCCGCGCAGGAGTGCAGCGAAAAGGTGGCCGAAGCCTTCGGGCGCGTGCCGGGGTGGGAGCACCGGCGCGACGGGCAGCTCTGCCTCTTCAGCCGGCACCCTGTGCGCGCCGTGGAGGTGATGGACCGGAGCCGCTTCGAGGGGGTGCGCGAGGCGGGGATCGGCGGGACGAGCGCGGCGGCCCGGTATACGATCGAGGTCGCCGGCAGGCCCGTGGAGCTGGTCAACGTGCACCTGGAGACGCCGCGGCGGGGCCTCAGCGGGCTCTTCCGGAACGACGCGGGCCGGATGGGCCCGAACACCCTTTCCCGGCAGATCGAGTCCAACCAGGTGGCGCGGTGGGCCGCGCAGCGGGGTGCGCAGATCGTCGCGGGCGACTTCAACATGCCGGTGGAGAGCCGCATCTACCGCGAGTCGTGGGGCGGCTACCGCAACGCCTTCTCGCACGCGGGGCGGGGGCTCGGCTTCACGCGCGACAACGGGTGGATCCGGGTGCGGATCGACCACGTGCTCGCCGGCCCCGGCTGGCGGGTGGACCTGGCCTTCGTGGGCCCGGACGTCGGGTCGGACCACTGGCCGGTCGTGGCGGACCTCACCTGGACCGGGGGCAGGTGACCTGATTCGCGGGTCGCCATCCGCACCGCCCGTCCCTGCGCACGCGCCCCCGGTCCCACCGCCGTCGCTCCCCGTCACGCGGGCATGTCCCCGCGTACCGCCCGCTGATACTCTTCACGGGCCTGAAACCACCCGGTCCCCGCCGACGTAGGCGGGGTATCGGCCGGGCCCACCGCCCGGGAACCCGGGTCCGAAGCCCAGGTACCATCGCGGGCACGGCACCGCCCTCCTCTCCCACCCCGTCCTCCGGAACCATGCAGCTCGTCATCTCGCACCTCTCGAAGACGTACCCCAACGGGGTGCGCGCCCTGGACGACGTGTCCCTCACCATCCCGCAGGGGATGTTCGGCCTGCTCGGGCCCAACGGGGCGGGGAAGTCCACCCTGATGCGCACCCTGGCGACGCTCCAGGAGGCCGACTCCGGGTCGGCGGCGCTGGGGAGCATCGACGTCCTCCGGCAGAAGGACGAGGTGCGGCGGACGCTCGGGTACCTCCCCCAGGAGTTCGGGGTCTACCCCAAGGTCTCCGCCGAGGACCTGCTGGACCACTTCGCCGTCCTCAAGGGGATCACCGCCCGCCGCGAGCGGAAGGAGACGGTGAAGGCGCTGCTGGAGCAGACCAACCTGTACGACGTGCGTAAGAAGAAGCTCGGCGGCTTCTCCGGGGGGATGCGGCAGCGCTTCGGGATCGCGGTGGCGCTCCTCGGGAACCCGAAGCTGATCATCGTGGACGAGCCTACGGCGGGGCTGGACCCGGCGGAGCGGGTGCGCTTCCTCAACCTGCTCAGCGAGCTGGGGGAGAACGCGGTGGTGATCCTCTCCACGCACATCGTGGAGGACGTGAGCGAGCTGTGCCGGCGGATGGCGATCATCAACCGGGGGCGGATCCTCCTGGAGACGGAGCCGCTCGCCGCGATCGACGCGCTGCAGGGACGGGTCTGGAAGCGGATCGTGGAGAAGGACGAGCTCCCGGCGTACGAGGCGGCGCACCGGGTGATCTCCACCCGCCTCCTGGCGGGGCGCACGCTGATCCACGTGCACTCCGCGGAGCGCCCGGACCCGTCGTTCGACCCGGTGGACCCGACCCTGGAGGACGTCTACTTCACCGCCATGGCCGGGCTCCACACCGGCGAGGCCTCGCTCTCGGGCGCCGAGGCGGCCTCGTGAGCGGGCCGTTCCTGGAGACCGTCCGGTTCGAGCTGGGCTACTACCTGCGGCGGATCTCGACCTGGGTGTACTTCGGGATCTTCTTCGGCATCGCCCTCCTGCTGGTGCTCGCGGCCGGGGGGACGTGGGACAGCGTGGGCGTCTCCTTCGGGGGGAGCGGCGGGAACATCAAGGTGAACTCGCCCTACGTCCTGCTGCAGATCACCGGGGCGCTGTCGCTCTTCGGCGTCATCGTGACGGCCGCGCTGCTGGGGAACGCGGTCTACCGCGACTACGAGGCGGTCATCCACCCGCTCTTCTTCACCGCGCCCATCACCCGCTTCTCGTACCTGGGCGGGCGCTTCGTGGGGGCGCTGACGGTGAACGCGGTGGTGATGCTGAGCATCCCGCTGGGGCTGATGCTGGGGAGCGTGCTCCCCTGGACCGACCGGGCGCGCTTCGGCGCGTTCCAGGCCGAGTACTTCCTCCACCCGTACCTGGTGGTGGTGCTCCCCACGCTGCTGCTCACGGGGGCCGTGTTCTTCGCGCTCGCGGCCTTCACCCGGCAGATGCTCCCTAACTACATCGGGGGGGTGGTGCTGGTGTTCGGGTACCTGCTGGCGGGCAGCCTGATGCAGGACCTGGAGAACGAGCGGATCGCCGCCTGGCTGGACCCCTTCGGCAGCTACGCCGTCGACCTGGCCACCAAGTACTGGAGCCCGGCGCAGCGCAACGAGCTGCTGCTTCCGCTGGAGGGGATCTTCCTCTGGAACCGGCTCATCTGGGTGGCTGTGGGGCTGGCCGTGTTCGCGGCGGTGTACGCGCGCTTCCGCTTCACGCACGTGGCCGCGGAGCGCACGTCGCGGAAGCAGGCGGTCGCGCGCGACGAGACGGCCGGCGCGGCGTACGCGGCGCCCCGGCGGCTCGCCCTCCCGGAGCCCCGGCGCGACTTCGGCGCCGGCGCGCAGGTGCGGCAGTACGCGACCATCGCGCGGCAGTCGTTCTGGAGCATCGTGGGGAACCGCTACTTCTACGCCATCCTGGCGGCGGCGCTCCTCTTCGTGGCGTTCGGCGCGCAGCAGGTGGGCTCGCTGTACGGGACCACCACCTGGCCGGTGACGTACCAGGTGCTGCAGGTGCTCAGCGGCACCTTCACGCTGTTCCTGCTCATCATCATCAGCTTCTACGCCGGCGAGATGGTGTGGCAGGAGCGCGACGTGCGGATGAACCAGGTGCAGGACGCGACACCGGTCCCCACCTGGGTGCCCTTCGCCGGGAAGCTGACGGCGCTCGCGCTCGTGGTCACCGTGCTGCAGGGGGTGGTCCTGGTCGCCGGGATCGCGACGCAGGCGGCGAAGGGATACTACAACTTCGAGCTCGGGCTGTACGTCCGGATGCTCTTCGGGACGCAGCTGATCAGCCTGCTCCTCCTCACCGTGTTCGTGATGCTGGTGCACGTGCTGGTGAACCACAAGTACATGGGGCACCTGCTGGTGATCCTGTACGTGGTGTTCAGCGGGCTGATGCCGCAGTTCGGGCTGGAGCACAACCTCTACCAGTACAACTCCGGCTCGACGGGGGCGTACTCGGACATGAACACCTTCGGGCCCTTCATGGAGCCCTTCGCCTGGTTCAAGGCGTACTGGGCGGCGTGGGCGGCCCTCCTGGCCGTGCTCACCAACCTGTTCTGGGTGCGCGGCCAGGAGACGCGCATGGTGTGGCGGGCGCGCCTGGCCCGTCTCCGCTTCCGCCGGCCGGCGCTCGCCGCGGCGCTGGTGGCGGGCGTGCTGGTGGTGGGGCTCGGCGGCTTCATCTTTTACAACACCAACGTCGTCAACGAATTCCGCACCACCCGCTCCGCGCAGGAGGCGCGGGCGGAGTACGAGAAGCTGTACAAGCGCTTCGAGGGGGCGCCGCAGCCGCGGGTGGTGGGCGTGCGGGTGTGGACCGACATCTTCCCCGAGGAGGCGAGGGCCCGCGTGCGCGGGGAGTACCGCCTGCGGAACAAGACCACCACGCCCATCGACTCCCTGCACCTGATGGTGCCGCGCGAGGTGGAGATCCGGGAGATGCAGCTCGACCGGCCCGCCACGCGCGTCCTGGCCGACCGGGAGCACTCCTACTACGTCTACCGGCTCGCTACGCCGCTGCAGCCCGGCGACTCGCTCCGGCTCCGGTTCGACGTGGCGCTCGGCACCCGCGGGTTCGAGAACGAGGTGTCCAACACGCAGGTGGTGGAGAACGGCACCTTCTTCAACAGCGCGCTCCTCCCCAGCATCGGCTACGCGGAGGGCGCGGAGCTGGGCGACGACGACACCCGGCGCAAGTTCGGGCTGGCGCCCAAGCCGCGCATGGCGCCGGTGAACGACTCCGCCGCCAGGATGAACACCTACATCTCGCGCGACGCGGACTGGATCGACTTCGAGGCCACGGTCAGCACCAGCCCGGACCAGATCGCCCTCGCGCCGGGGTACCTGCAGCGCGAGTGGACGGAGGGCGGGCGGCGCTACTTCCACTACCGGATGGACTCACCGATCCTGAACTTCTACTCGTTCCTCTCCGCGCGGTACGTGGTGGAGCGCGACGCCTGGCGGGCGCCGGACGGGCGCGAGGTCGCCATCGAGGTGTACCACCACCCCGGCCACGAGTACAACGTGGAGCGGATGATCTACGCGGTGAAGAAGTCGCTCGACTACTTCACCCGGGAGTTCGGCCCGTACCAGCACCGGCAGGTGCGGATCCTGGAGTTCCCGCGCTACGCCTCGTTCGCGCAGTCGTTCCCCAACACCATCCCCTACTCGGAGGGGATCGGCTTCATCGCGCGCCTGGACGACGAGGAGGCGGTGGACTACCCCTTCTACGTCACCGCGCACGAGGTGGCCCACCAGTGGTGGGCGCACCAGGTGATCGGGGGCGACGTACAGGGCTCCACCCTGCTCTCGGAGACGCTTTCGCAGTACTCCGCGATGATGGTCATGGAGAAGGAGTACGGGCGCGAGCAGATGCGGAAGTTCCTGAAGTACGAGATGAACGAGTACTTCTCCGGGCGGAGCGTGGAGCGCAAGAAGGAGATGCCGCTCCTCCTGGTGGAGAACCAGCAGTACATCCACTACAACAAGGGCTCCGTGGCGATGTACGCGCTGCGGGACTACATCGGCGAGGACCGGCTGAACGCGGCCATCTCGAAGTTCCTGGAGGCCAAGCGCTTCCAGGAGCCGCCGTACACGAACTCGCTCGAGTTCTACGCCTACCTGCGGGAGGCCACGCCCGACTCGCTGCACTACGTGCTGACGGACCTGTTCGAGACCATCACCATGTACGGCAACCGTGCGCGGTCGGCGTCGTCCAGGCGTCTCCCGGACGGGCGCTACGAGGTGGTGCTGGAGGTGGAGGGGGCCAAGGTCCGCGCCGACAGCCTGGGGAACGAGAGCCCGGTGCGGATGAACGACCTGGTGGACATCGGCGTCTTCGCCGCGGCGCCCAAGGGGAAGTCGAAGGAGGCGGGGCCGGCCCTCTACATGCGGAAGCACCGGGTCGCGTCCGGGCCGCAGCGGATCCGGGTGGTGGTGGACCGGGAGCCCGCTGCCGCGGGGATCGATCCCCACCACAAGCTGCTCGACAAGCACGCCGACGACAACACGGTGGCGGTGAAGGCCGCGGCGGGTGGAGGGCGCAGCCCCGCCGGGGGGAGCTGAATCGCGCGGTCGGAGCGGGAGAGGGTTGACCTGTATATGTCAGAAACATACATTGATGGAGCCGATGGAGCGGCTCGCGTCCTGTGAGGGGTTCGAATGGGACGCGGGGAACGGCGAGAAGAACTGGAACAAGCACGGGGTGTCCACCGCCGAGTGCGAGGAAGTCTCTTCAACCAGCCGCTGGTGGTCGCGGAGGACGTGGCACACTCGCAGCAGGAGGACAGGTTCTACGCGCTGGGCCACGCGGACGGGGGGCGTATGCTCTTCGTGGTGTTCACCCTCCGGGGCGCGCTGATCCGGGTGATCTCCGCGCGAGACATGAGCCGCAAGGAGAGAAAGGTCTACGGCAGCCTATGAGCGAAAAGGTCCCCCGTTTCGGGAGCGAGGACGAGGAGCGCGAGTTCTGGGCGGAGCACGACTCCGTGGAGTACGTGGACTGGAGCCGCGCCCGGAAGACGGTGCTTCCCAACCTGAAGCCGTCCACCCGCACCATCTCCCTGCGGCTCCCGGAGATGATGCTCGACGAGCTGAAGCTCCTGGCGAACCGCAGGGACGTGCCGTACCAGTCGCTGATCAAGGTGTTCCTGGCGGAACGGATCGAGCGGGAGCTGCGCGGCTTCCGCGAACGCTCCCCCGGCGGGCTCCGGGTGCTGCGGGAGCGGCGGCGGCCGGACGACGCGGCGGAATGACGAGAGGGGCTCCCGGCGCGGCCGGGAGCCCCTCTTCGCGTCGTCGGGCGGGATGGCCGCCTACTTCCGGTGGACCACCCGCCCGCCGACCACGGTCAGCTCCGGCGCCGCCCGCAGGATCTCCTCCTCCGGGACGGTGAGCAGGTCGCGGTCCCACACCACCAGGTCCGCCAGCATCCCGGGGCGCAGCGTCCCCTTGCGCTCCTCCTCCCACTCCCCATACGCGGAGGCGGCCGTGTACAGGCGGATCGCCTCCTCGCGCGTGAGGCGCTGCTCCGGGAGCCACCCGCCCGGCGGGGTGCCCGGCTCCTCGCGGCTCTGGCGCGTCACCGCGGAGTAGATCCCCTCCACCGGGGCCATGGGCTCCACGGCGAAGTCCGTCCCGAAGATCACCGTCGCGCCCGCGTCCAGCAGGGAGCGCCAGACGTACGCGCCCTCGGTCGCCCGCTCGCCGCCGATGCGCGTCTCCACCCAGCGCATGTCGCTGGTGGCGTGCGTCGGCTGCATGGAGGCGATCACCCCCAGCCGGGCGAAGCGCGGGATGTCGGCCCGGTCGAGGATCTGCGCGTGCTCGATCCGGTGCCGCCGCGCGCGCGTGCCGTTCACGCGCGCCGCCCGCTCGAAGGCGTCCAGCGCCTGCCGGTTGGCGGCGTCGCCGATGGCGTGCAGGATCACCTGGAGCCCGGCGGCGTCCGCGGCGGTCACCAGCGAGTCGAGCTGCGCGTCGGTGTACTGCGCCAGCCCGCGGTGCGAGTGGTCGTCCGCGAACGGCTCCAGCATGTACGAGGTCCGCGAGCCGAGCGTCCCGTCCGTGTACCCCTTGAGCATCCCCATCCGCAGCCACTCGTCGCCGAACCCGGCCGTGATCCCCAGCTCGCGGAAGGCGCGGATCGTCTCGCGCTCGAGCGGGTGCCAGGCGTAGACGCGCACGGTCAGGGAGTCGTCCTCCAGCAGCTCGCTGTAGACCCGCACGTCGGTGGGGGTGGCGCTGGTCTGGATGCTGGTGACGCCGGTTCGCGCCGCCAGCTCCAGCGCCGCACGCACCCCCCGCTTCACCTGGGCCGGGGAGGGGGCGGGAATTCGGCGGGAGACCAGCCCCATGGCGGACTCCTTGAGGATCCCGGTGGCCTCGCCGGTGCGCGGGTCGCGCGCGATCTCGCCGCCCTGCGGCGCGCGGGTGCGCGGCCCGATCCCCGCCGCGTCC
>DASYWD010000350.1 GCA_035936415.1 Longimicrobiaceae bacterium | reverse complement strand
GGTCGAAGGGGACCGCGCGCACGCCGGTCGCCAGCTCCGCCTCCCACGGCTCCCGCACCCGCTGGCGGACGCGCGCCGCGCCCACCGCGGCGACCATCCCGAAGAAGATCCCGCCCAGCAGCCCACCCAGGAGGTTGAGCGGCGGGTTGGGGAACGCCGGCTTGCGGGGGGGGACGGCGGCGTCCACCTGCCGAACGTCGCCCCCCTCGCCGATCGCGTTCAGGCGTGCCTCCACGAGCTGCGTCTGCAGCGCCATCAGCGTCTCGGAGAGCCGCTTCACCTCCATTTCCCGGCGCAGGCTCTCCTCCACCTGCCCCGGGAGGGCGTTCAGCGCCGCCTGGTACCCGCCCAGCTCGCGGCGCAGCTCCGTGCCCTTGCTGCCGAGCCCGGCCAGGTAGTCGCGGGAGAGCGAGACGAGCCTCCCCTCCAGGTGCTCGATGCCGTTGCTCAGCGCGACCACCTCGGGGTCGCGCTCCGTCCGCCTCTCCAGCAGCTCGATGCGGTCGGTCTCCAGCTTGAGGAGGCGCGACAGCACGTCGTTGATGGCCGGGTTGCTCAGGAAGGTGGGGAACGCGGCCAGCTCGCGCGGCGAGAAGCTCCCGGACGTCCCCCTCTCCACGATGCGGCGGAGGGCGCGTGCCTCGACCTCCGCGGTCTCGAGCTCCGCCTGGATGGCCATGGCGCGCTCCATCTCCGTCTTGCCGGAAAGCTCCGGGTCCAGGACGCCACTCTGCTCCTGGTGCCGCCGGAGGGCGGACGACGCGGCGGAGAGCTGCCCCGCGATGCTGTCGGTGTGCGCCGCCAGGAACTCGTACCGGTGCTGGTTCACGCCCCGGTCGGTGGTCTTCCTCCGCTGGAGGTAGCGGGCCACCATGGCATTGGGGACGGCGGCCGCAAGCACCGGGTCCTCCGCACGGAACGAGAGCTTCACCACCTCACCCCCCGGCACCTCGGCGCGCAGCTCCTTTTCCACCGCGAGGATGGCGTCGTAGCGATCGCGAACCTCCACCTCGAAGCGCTCCGGGAGCGAGCCGGGCCGCAGCACCAGCACGCCGCCGGGAATCCGGAACGGCTCACCCGGCGAGGCGATGCCGGCGGCGCCGGGTCCCTCCACCGCGTAGCCGCCGGAGCGGCGCTCGAAGCGGTAGCGCCCGCCCTCCGCGCCCGGCTCCACGCGGGCCGACGCGAAGAGCGCCTCGCTCCGCGTGCCGGAGGGATCCACCACGCGGACCTGGAGTCCAAGCGAGTCCACCACCTCGCCGAGCACCGTCCGGCTGGTGAGGATCTGCTGCTCCGTCTCCACTTCGGAACCCCCGAGGCCACCCTCGGGGAGACCCCCCAGCAGCCCGGAGATGCGCGAGAGCGCGAGCGCCGACGAGCCGCCCCCGGACTGGCTGCGCAGGAGCACGGTCGCGGATGCCTCGTACTCGCGGTCGAGCACGACCAGCGTCGCCGCCCCCGCGAGGAGGCCGAGCAGGGCGCCCCCGGCGATCCAGGCGCCGCCCCGCCGGAGCGCGGCGCCGATCTCCCTCAGGTCAAGCGTGTCCCGGTCCATGCTATTTTCCCTTGTCCTTGCCCAGCAGGCTCTCGATCATCGGCCAGACGGTGACCCGCACCGCGCCGAGGAGCCCCACCGCCCCGCCGAGCCACGCCATGGGGTTCCGCGCGAGCGCACTCCGCGGGCGGATGAAGACCTGGTCGCCCGACTGCAGCTCGGCCACGGAGAGCTCCGTGCCCTCGCCGACGCCGTACCGGATCCGCTGCCCGTCGCGCACGATGATGATGTTCCGGGGGTTCCCTGCCTCCGTGTAGCCGCCCGCCCGCGCGATGATCTCGGGGAGGCCCACCGTGAGGTCGGCCAGGTAGATCCCGGGATTCCGCACCTCCCCCTGCACCCCGATGCGCCGCAGCACGACGATCTCCACCGACGGGTTCCGGAGGTACACCGCGTAGGCGCTGCGCAGCGAGTCCTGCAGGGCGGCGAGCGGCTGGTCCGTCACGTGGACGGCGCCCAGCTTGGGGAGGATCGCCTCTCCCCGCTCGGAGATGTTGAAGGTGTCGCTCATCTCCGGCTCGTTCCAGATCTTCAGCGCGATCCGGTCGCCGGGACGGGGCTTCGCGCTCGCCGCCACGTCAAGGCCGGGGCGCAGCTCGGGAGAATCGGTCTCCTGCTGCGCGGCGGCTCCCGGCCCGAGGGCGGTGAGCGTCGCGAACAGGAGGAGCGCAGTGCGCGTGGGGAAGGTCATGCAAGTGGCTCGTGACGGGGATCGCGGGTCGCTGCCCGGGGCGGTCGCACTGGCCTCCCCGGGCGTCCGGCGCGGAGGCCGCAAGCACGATCATCCGCGCACCTCACCGCAGGAGTGGCGCGCGGCGGACCCAAAAGTAGTAATGATAGCGTTTTGCACGGTCCCGGTCAACGCGCCGGAAGCACGTCGGCACCGGCCCGCGTGCAGACCCAGCTAGGACGAGCTCCGGCGGGCGGAGGTCACCTGCCGGAGCGGAAGCACGCGAGGAAGGGGTGCGCGCGGCGTGAGCGGCCGCGGCTGGACTGAGGAGGGACCACGTCGCGCTCAGCCGCGGTCCTCCTCCCACAGCTCCGCGCCGAAGTGGTCCCAGGGGAGGCGCCCCTCGTCGGGGTCCGCGGCCTCGAACTGCTGGTCCATGGCGTAGACCAGGAGCGCACCCTCCGCGCCGGCCCTGTAGCCGTGGGCCACTCCGGCGGGGATGTAGAGCTGGGCCGGCTCTTCGCCGCTGAGGAGGACCCGCTGGCGCACCCCGCCCGTCGGCGACTCCGCCCGGCAGTCCACGAGCCAGACGAGGAGCTGCCCCTGGAGCACCGTCCAGAGCTCGTTCTGGCCGCGCTTCGGGTGGACGTGGAAGGCGTTGATGCGGCCCGGCGCCGCGTGGGAAGCGGAGAGCTGGCGGACGGTGAGCGAGACCCCCGCCGGGAGCGCGTCCGCGGCGCCGTCCGAAAGGCGCAGCAGCTCCGCGAACCAGCCGTTCTCCGCTCGGTGCTTGCGGACCGGGCGGAGGACGACGTCGGCGATGCGGGGAGGCGCGGCGTAGCTCTGAAAGGTGACGGCCGCGCGGACCTCTTCCGTGAGCGGAACTGCGGGCCCCGCCGCATGGGGGGGAAGGGCCGGGTCCGTCATGGGCAGACGCGGCGCGGAACGAGAAGCGGGGAACCGGGGGTCAGAAGGCCCCCGTCCTGCGCATCACCGCGGGGAGGGTGAGGAGGAGGATCTTCAGGTCGAGCCACACGGACCATCCGTCGATGTACTCCCGGTCGAAGCGGACCACCTCCTCGAAGTCAACCACCTGGCTCCGTCCCCGCACCTGCCAGAGCCCGGTGATCCCCGGGAGAACGCTCAGGCGCTCGAAGTGGTGGTCGGAGTACTGGTCCAGGTCCTCCGGGAAGAAAGGGCGCGGGCCGATCACGCTCATCTCCCCGGCGAGGACGTTGAAGAGCTGCGGAAGCTCGTCCAGCGAAGTCTTGCGCAGGAGCCGCCCCACCCGGGTCACCCGCGGGTCGTTACGGATCTTGAAGAGGCGCGGGTCCCCGGACTCGTTCAGGTGGTGCAGCTCCATCTTCATGGCGTCCGCATCGTTGACCATCGTGCGGAACTTGTACATCCGGAACGGGCGGCCACCCAGCCCCGCGCGCACCTGCCTGAACAGCACCGGGCCGGGGGAGTCCAGCTTGATGGCGAGGGCGATCAGGACGAAGAGGGGCCAGGTGACGACGAGGACGATCATGCTCAGCGTGAGGTCGATCGTCCGCTTCACGGCGAGCTGGGGGAAACCGAGCCCGACGGGGCGGAGCCGGAGGAGCGTCCCCCCGCGCACCTGCCTCGACTCGAACTGCATCCCCATCAGGTGCAGCGTCTTCGGCGCGAGGGAGACGCCGACTCCGCGCTGGACGCAGCGGTGGATCAGCGTCTCCAGCGCCTCGAACGAGAGCTTGGACGACGCGACGATCACCTCCTGAACGTCCGTGGCCTCCAGCGCCAGGTCGATCTCCGCGATGGCGTGGATCGCCCCCGGCTCCCGCTCGTGCGTGGGAGAAAGGCGCCCCATCACGCGCAGGTCGGCGCTGTTGCGGTCCCGGAGCATCTCGACCACACCCTGCAGCTCGTCGCTGGACCCTACCACGAGCGCCCGCCGCCGCCCGATCCCGAGCGAGTAGGCGAAGCTCACGCCCCGGTCGATGACCACGCGCACGGCGAAGATCGCGATCGTGGCCCAGAGGACATAGGCGAGCAGCCCCAGCGCCTCGACCCGGAGCGGCGCGCCCATCCCCCCCACCAGGAACGCCTGCATCCCGGTCGCCGAGACGCCCAGGAGCAGCCCCAGCAGCACGCGCCAGAAGCTCACCCGGCTCTCTCCAGCCCGGTACGCGCCGCTCACGCTGAGCGCCAGGGGCTGGATGCATACCGCGACGACGAACGTGCTCCAGCTCGCGGCCGCGCTCCCGAAGCCGGCGGGCCAGGCATCCGGCCGAAGCGAGAGCATGGCGGACGCCGCACCGAGCGCGGCGGCGATGTCCGTCAGCATGAGGACGAAGATGCGGGACGCCCGCCGCCCCATCTCCAGCCACCCGCGCCGGATCGCTGCGTCCACGGCCTGCCGCACGTCGGTGTCGGACAGGCTGCGTACGGGCGGCTCTATGGCCGTACCCGGGATCACCCGACTGTTCATATGGTTCGCACGTATGGAAAGTACCAACGCCGCCTTCGCCGACCGGACGTCGACGCCCCCGCGGAGACCCGGCCGGTCACGCGGACTCCTGGTACTCGGCCCTGGACGGAAGAGTCGGCCGGGCCGCTCGCGCGGCCTGGAGCTGGTGCTCTATGGCGGCGCCGAGCCGCGCCCGGAACACTTCGGTCCCGAACCGCTCCGCGTTGCGCCTGCACACGGCCGGATCGAAGGCGATCCCGTCCGCCCGCTGCATCGCTTCGACGACCGCCTCTACGGTCTGCTCGTCGAAGAGCACCCCCGTAGCGCCGTCCACCACCGTCTCCAGCGCGCCGCCCCGGCCATACGCGATCACCGGCCGTCCGGCGGCCTGCGCCTCCACCGGAGCGATCCCGAAGTCTTCCCACCCGGGGAAGAGGAAGGCGCGGCAGCGCGCGAGCAGGTCCGCCACCGACTCGTCGCTCTGCCACCCGCGGATCTCCACCGTCGGACCCGCGAGCGCCTCGAGGCGTCTGCGCTCCGTCCCGTCGCCCACCACCACCAGCCGCCGCCGCAGGCGGTTCGCCGCCTCCACCGCCAGGTCCACCCGCTTGTAGGGGACCAGGCGCGAGACGACGAGGTAGAAGTCGTCCGGGTCCCTGCCGTTGGGCGTGATGCGATCCACGTCCACGGGCGGGTAGATCAGCTCGGAGTCCCGGCGGTAGTGCCGGCGGATGCGGGAGGCCACCTCGTACGAGTTGGCGACGAAGTGGTCGACCCGGTCGGACGAGAGCCTGTCCCAGACGCGCAGCGCGTGTGCGGCCGGCGCGATCAGCGCCCGCGCCCGGTGCCCGCGGGTGTAGTCGTGGTACAGGTCCCAGATGTACCGGCAGGGCGTGTGGCAGTAACAGACGTTCACGGCGCCGGGCGAGGTGATGACGCCCTTGGCGAAGGCGCTGCTGGAGGTGATCACCAGGTCGTACCGGCTCATGTCGAACTGCTCGAACGCCAGCGGCATGAGCGGCAGCAGGAACTGGTACTTCTGCTTGGCGAAGGGGATGCGCTGCAGGAACGACGGCCGGACGTCCCACTCCCGCGCGGACGCGGGGACGCGGGACGGGTCGTAGACGGCGGTATAGATGGGCGCATCGGGGAACATGCGGTGCAGTTCCCGGACGACCCGCTCACCGCCCCCGTACGAGGTAAGCCAGTCGTGGGTGATCGCGACCCTCATGGGCGCGCTCCGGCCGGTACCGGCCGCGTACGATCGTCCGGCATTCCGGAAGCTACTCCTCCCCGAGGGTCCAACGTTTCGCGGCGCCGTGCCTCAGGCATGGACGCCGCTCGACTCCAGGTACCGGACAAGTGAATCCTTCCAGTCGGGAAGCTCCCGCCCTGTCCGCTCTTCCGTGGCGGAACAGTCCAGGACCGAGTACGAGGGACGTGGCGCGGGGCGGGCGAACTCCGCCGACGTGACCGGCACCACCTCGGCGGCGGGCTCGGCCCGCGCCACGATTTCCCGGGCGAAGCCGAACCAGCTCACCGGCTCCCCGCCGCCGGTGGCGTGGAAGATACCCTGCGCCCCGGCTTCCATCAACAGAATCGTCGCATCCGCCAGCGCGCCGGTCCAGGTGGGCCGCCCCCACTGGTCGTCGACAACCCGCAGCGGCTTTCCCTCGCGGGCCAGCCGGAGGATGGCGTCCACGAAGTGGGTACCTCCCTCTCCATACAGCCAGCTCGTCCGCACCACCGTTCCCCGCGCCGCCGAGAGCGCCGCCCGCTCCCCCTCCAGCTTGGACCGGCCGTACGCGTTCACGGGGTCCGTGGGGTCGTCCGGCCGGTACGGCACCGAGGCCGTTCCGTCAAAAACGTAGTCGGTGCTGGGATAGACGAGCGCCGCCCCGAGCCGGTCACACGCCCGCGCAACGTGCGCGGTGGCGGCCGCGTTGACCCGGTGCGCCTCCGCCTCGTCCACCTCCGCACGGTCCACCGCCGTGTACGCGGCGCACTGCACCACCGCATCGGGCCGCTCGGCGGAAAGCCGCGCCCGCACGGCCGGCTCGTCGGCCACGTCCAGCGCCGCGCGGTCCAGCGC
>DASYWD010000349.1 GCA_035936415.1 Longimicrobiaceae bacterium | reverse complement strand
GTCCGGCGCCGCGGGCGTCTTCCGGACCTGCGGCGCCCTGGGCGTGATCGGCGGGCCGCCGCGGTCCAGGCGCGTGGCGAGCGCCCCCAGGGTGCGGTGGGTGAACAGGTCCACCAGCGCGACCCGGTCCGGGAACCGCTCCTGCAGACGGGAATGGACCTGGGCCAGGAGGAGGGAGTGTCCGCCCAGGTCGAAGAAGTTGTCGCCTACGCCGACGTGGCGCACACCCAGGGCTTCCTCCCAGATGGCGGCCAGCGCGCGCTCGGTCGCGGTGAGCGGCGCACCGCCCTCACGCCCTCCACCGCTGCGCTCCGGCGCGGGTCGCGCCCGGCGGTCCACCTTGCCGCTCGGGGAGAGGGGGAGCGAGTCGAGGAGCACGAAGTCGGCGGGCACCATCTGCTCCGGGAGGCGCTCGCGGAGGTGCGTCCGCAGCTCGTCCACGAGCGCGGCTCCCCCTTCCCCCGTGGGAACCAGGTACGCGACGAGCATCGTTCTTCCCGGGGCGTCCTCCCGCGCGAGGACCACGGCGTCCCGCACGCCGGGGTGCCCCCGCAGCGCGGCCTCGATCTCCTCCGGCTCGACGCGGAAGCCGCGCACCTTCACCTGGAAGTCGGTCCGCCCCAGGTACTCCAGCTCTCCGGAGGCCAGCCAGCGCACCCGGTCGCCGGTGCGGTACAGCCGCGCTCCCGCCTCGCCCGAGAACGGGTCGGGGAGGAAGCGCTCGGCCGTCAGCTCCGGACGGCCCAGGTAGCCGCGCGCCACCCCCGCGCCCCCCACGTACAGCTCCCCCGGGATACCCACCGGCGCGGGCTCCCCCGCCTCGTCCAGCACGTACGTCTGCGCGTTCGCCACCGCCCGCCCGATGCGTGGCCGCTCTCCCTCGACCCGGCTCAGCGCCGCGTCCACCGTGCACTCCGTCGGACCGTACAGGTTCCAGAACCGGCGCTCCTCCATCGCCACAAGCCGCTCCCACAGCGGCGCCTCGATCGCCTCCCCCGCCACCAGGACGTCCGTCGGCGTCCTCCCCGGCCCTTCCAGCAGCCCCTCGCCCACCAGCATCCGTAGCTGCGCCGGCGTGCAGTCGAAGACATCCACCTCGCACTCGCGCAGGAACCTGCTCAGCGCCTCCGCGTCGTAGCGGATCTCCTCCGGCACCGGGCAGAGCGTCGCGCCGTGCAGCAGCTGCACCCACTGCTTGACGGAGGTGTCGAAGGTCAACGGCCCGTTCAGGCTCACCCGCGGCGACGCAGCCGTCCCGCGGCGCGAGTAGACCGCTTCCCGCAGCGCCGCGGAGAGGTTGACCACCGAGCGGTGCTGCACGAGCACGCCCTTGGGACGGCCGGTGGAGCCCGAGGTGTAGATCACGTACGCGAGGTTCTCCGGCGCGACGCCGCTCGTCGGCATCACGTCGCTCTCCCCCTGCAGGGTGGACTCGTCGAGGCAGAGGACCTCGGCGCCGGAGGCGGGGAGGCGGTCCCGCAGGTGCGACCGCGTCAGGACCACGGGCGCCCCGGCGTCCTCGATGAGGGAGGCGAGGCGCTCGGTCGGGTAGGCAGGATCCAGCGGGACGTAGGCGCCGCCGGCCTTGAGGGCGGCCAGCAGCGCGACGAGCTGATCGGGCCCGCGCTCCAGGCAGAGCGCCACCCGCACCTCCGGACCGGCGCCGCTGCGCCGCAGCACGTGGGCGACATGGTTGGAGCGGCGGTCCAGCTCGGCGTAGGTGAGGACTTCCGCGCCGAATACGACGGCCGGGACGTCGGGCGTGAGGGCGGCCTGCTCGGCGAAGAGCTCGTGGAGGCAGCGCTCGCGCGGATACGGAGCCGCGGTGGCGTTCCACGCCGCCAGCACCTGCTCCCGCTCCGCGGCGCGGAGCAGCGACAGCTCGGAGAGCCTGCGCTCCGGGTACGCGGCCACCTGTTCCAGGAGGTGCCCGAACTGGTCGAGGAGGCGGGCCATGGTCCCGGCGTCCCACAGCTCCCGCCGGTAGGAGAGCGCGCCTTCGATCCCGCGGTCCGTCTCTTCCAGGTGCAGCGAGAGGTCGAACCTGGCGGCCGAAGTCCCGCTCTCGACCCTCTCCAGGGTGGCGTGGCCCAGCTCCAGGACGGCGCGCTCGTTGTTCTGCAGCACGAACATGACCTGGAAGAGCGGCGTCTGCGCCAGGCTGCGCTCCACGCCCAGCTCCTCCACGAGCTTCTCGAAGGGCACCTCCTGGTGCTGGTACGCGCCCAGCGCCGCCTCCCGCAGCCGGCCCAGCAGCTCCCGGAAGGTGGGGTCGCCGCCCAGGTCGGCGCGCATCACCAGCGTGTTGACGAAGAAGCCTATGAGCCCCTCCACCTCCGCGCGCGAGCGACCGGCGACCGGGGTGCCCACCACCACGTCCTCCTGCCCGGCATAGCGCCCCAGCAGGCTCTGCCACCCGGCCAGCAGCGTCATGAACAGCGTGGCGCTCTCCCGCCGCCCCAGCCCGCGCAGCGCGCGCGTCACCCCGGCCGGCACGGCGAAGCCCCGGCTCGCCTCCGCCGCGCCCGGCCCGCCGCGGCGCAGGTGGTCGGTCGGCAACTCCAGCAGCGGCGGGGCGCCTTCCAGCTGTTCGCGCCAGTAGCGGAGCTGTGCCTCCAGCACCTCGCCCCGGAGCCACTCCCGCTGCCAGACGGCGTAGTCCGCGTACTGCACCGGCAGCTCCGGGAGGGGCGACTCCCTACCCTCGCGGTACGCGACGTACAGGGTGGAGAGCTCCCGCGCCAGGACGACGATGCTCCAGCCGTCGCCGACGACGTGGTGCATGGTGAGGCAGAGGAGCCACTCCTCCTCCCCCAGGCGCGCCAGCGCCACGCGCAGCAGCGGTCCGCGCGACAGGTCGAACGGGCGGCGCCCCTCCTCCCCGGGCCGGCGCAGCGCCTCCGCCTGCCGCGTCTCCCCCGCGAGCCCGGAGAAGTCCAGCACCGGGAGCGGGACCGGCGCGGCCGGGAGAATCACCTGCATCGCTTCGCCGCCCTCGTCCACCAGGACGGTGCGCAGCGCCTCGTGGCGGCGCACCACCTCCGTGAACGCGCGGCGCAGCGCCCCCACGTCCAGCGCGCCGCGGATACGCATGGCGGCTGGGATGTTGTAGGCGGCGCTCCCGGGCTGGAGCCGGTCGATGAACCAGAGCCGCTGCTGCGCGAACGAAAGGGGGAGCCCGCGCAGCGGATCGCGCGGGACGGGCACGACCGGCGGCGCGGCCGTGCCGGCACCCGCGCGCAGCAGCGCATCCACCTCCGCCGCCAGCGCGGCCACGGTGGGCGCCTCGAAGATCGCCCGCAGCGGCACCTCCACCCCGAACGCCACCCGCGCCCGCGAGGCGGCGCGGGTCGCCAGCAGCGAGTGGCCGCCCAGCTCGAAGAAGTCGTCGCGCGCCCCCACCCGCTCCGGCGCCAGCCCCAGCACCTCCGCGAAGATCCCGGCCAGCAGCTCCTCGGTCGGCGTACGCGGCGCGACGTACCCCCCGCCCTGGGACGCCTCCGGCGCGGGGAGGGCGCGGCGGTCGAGTTTGCCGTTCGGGTTGAGCGGAAGCGTCTCCAGGGAGACGAAGGCGGAGGGCACCATGTACTCCGGGAGCCGCGCCTTGACGTGCACGCGCATCTCCGCCGCGGCGGGGGCGGCGCCGTCCACGGGGACGACGTAGGCGACGATGCGCCGGTCGCCCGGCGCGCCGGAGGCGTCCTCGCGCACCACGGCCGCTGCCTCGCGCACGGCGGGATGGGAGCGAAGCGCCGCCTCGATCTCGCCCAGCTCGATGCGGAAGCCCCGCACCTTGACCTGGAAGTCGGTGCGCCCGAGGTATTCCAGCTCGCCCGTGGAGTGCCAACGTACCCGGTCCATCACCCGGTACATCCGCGAGCCCGGCGCCGCGAACGGGTTCGGCAGGTAGCGCTCCGCGGTCAGCTCGGGCCGGCCCGCGTAGCCGCGCGAGAGCCCTTCTCCGGCCAGGTACAGCTCACCGACGACGCCCACCGGCCCCGGCTGCATCTCGCCGTCCAGCACGTATGCCTGCGTACCGGCGACCGGCCGGCCCACCAGCACCCGTTCCGCGCCCCGCTCCACGAGAGAGTACGTGGAGTAGGTGGTGTCCTCGGTCGGTCCGTAGAGGTTGCCCACCTTCTCCACCGTGCCCAGCGCGTAGAGCGCCTGCGCCAGGTCGTTCGGCAGCGCCTCGCCCCCGAGGTTCAGCGTCCGAACACAGGCCGGGATGCCGCCCATGCGCAGCAGCACCGCCGCCGCGGTGGGCACCATGCTGGCGCAGACCACCGGCTCCTCCAGCGCCGACAGCTCCAGCGCGTTCTCCACCAGCACCAGTTTCCCGCCCCAGGCCAGCGTGCCGAAGACCTCGGCCACCGAGACGTCGAAGTTGATCGAGGTGGAGAAGAGCACCGACGCCCGCTCCTCGTCGGAGACGGCCTCGCGCAGCCAGTGCAGCAGGACGACCACGGACGAGTGGCGGATCATCACTCCCTTGGGCCGCCCCGTCGACCCCGAGGTGAAGATGACGTGCGAGAGGTTCTCGGGGAGCACGCCCGGCTCCGGAGCCCCGTCCGGCTCGGCGTCGACGGCGGCGCGCGCGGCGTCCAGCGCGAGGCCGCGGGTGCCCGTGGGGAGCACGCCCGCGAGGGCACTGGAGGTGAGGACGAGAGCGACGCCGGCATCCTCCTGCATCCAGCCCAGCCGCTCGCGCGGGTACGCCGGATCGAGCGGGACGTAGGCGCCGCCGGCCTTGAGCACGGCGAGGAGGGCAACCACCAGCTCGAGGGTGCGCTCCAGGCAGACGCCCACGCGGGTCTCGGGTCCGACGCCGAGTCGCCGCAGGTGGTGGGCGAGGCGGTTGGCGCGTGACTCCAGCTCCGCGTATGAGAGCGTCTCGCCCCTGAAGACCACCGCGGCCGCGCAGGGGGTGCGGGCGGCCTGCGCCGCGACCAGCTCGTGCACGCAGGCCGGGGGGTACGGGGCCGCGGTGGCGTTCCAGCTCTCCAGCACCTGCACGCGCTCGGCGTCGCGCAGGAGCGAGATCTCGGCGACGCGCCGCGTGGGATCGGCCGCCATGGCCTCCAGGAGGAGCTCCAGGTGCCCCGCCAGCCGCCCCACCGTCTCCGCGTCCCACAGCGCCGCCCGGTAGACGAGCGCTCCCGCGAGCGTCTCCCCGCCATCCTCCAGCGTCAGGTCCAGGTCGAACTTGCCGACGCCCCCTCCTCCCCCGAACCGCTCGACCGCCAGGTCCCCCAGCGCCAGCACGTCCTGCGCAGGGGAGCGCTCGAGCGCGAACGTGACCTGGAAGACCGGCGTGTGCGCCAGGCTCCGCTCCACCTCCAGCTCCTCCACCAGCCGCTCGAAGGGCAGCTCCTGGTGCTCGTACGCTCCCAGCGCCCCCTCCCGCACCCGTCCCACCAGCTCCCGCCAGCTCGGGTCCCCCTCCAGCTCCGTCCGCAGGGCCAGCATGTTCACGAAGAAGCCGACCAGCCCCTCCGTCTCGCGCCGGCTCCGCCCCGCGATCGGGCTTCCCACCACCACGTCCTCCTGCCCCGCGTACCGCCCCAGCAGCGCCTGCCAGGCCGCCAGCAGCGTCATGAACAGCGTCGCCCCCTCGCGCCGCGACAGCGCCCGCAGCTCCCGCGACACCGCGGCCGGCAACTCGAAGCGATGGCTCGCCGCGCGCGCGCTCCGCCCCGCCGCGCGCGGCCGGTCCGTGGGGATCCCCAGCAGCGGCGGCGCCCCCGCCAGCTTCTCCTTCCAGAAGCGGATCTGCGCCTCCAGCACCTCGCCCGAGAGCCAGCCCCGCTGCCACACCGCGTAGTCGGCGTACTGCACCGCCAGCTCCGGCAGGCGAGGCTCCTCGCCCCGGCCGTACGCCGCGTACAGCGCGGAGACCTCGCGCACCAGCACCCCCATGCTCCAGCCGTCGCTCACCACGTGGTGGAGGGTGATCAGCAGCACGTGGTCCGCTCCGCCCAGGCGCACCAGCGTGCTCCGCAGCAGCGGGCCGCGCGCCAGGTCGAACGGGCGCAGCGCCTCCTCCGCGGCGAGCCGCTCCGCCTCCGGCTCCCGCTCCGCCTCCGGCACGCCCCGCAGGTCGACGACCGGCAGCGCCACCGGGGCCGCCGCCTGGATTACCTGCACGGGCGCGCCGTCCTGCTCGGCGAAGACCGTGCGCAGCGCCTCGTGACGCCGCACCAGCCCGTCCAGGCTCGCCCGCAGCGCCGCGACGTGCAGCCGCCCGCGCAGGCGCAGCGCGCCGGGCATGTTGTACGC
>DASYWD010000348.1 GCA_035936415.1 Longimicrobiaceae bacterium | reverse complement strand
GACGGGAACCTACCGGCGCTCCGCTGGTACCCGTTGTCCGACGCCGGTCCGCCGCGTGATCGCCCGCGGCGGGCATCTCCCACGACCCCGACACGAGCCGATGCGTCAAACCTTTGTCGTCCATACCGCCGCGCTGGCGCTCGCCGCCGCCGCGGCCGGCTGCGCCACGGTGCAGCCCGTGACCACGGCAGCCACCCCCGCGCCCGCCACGGCCGCCAACCCGCTCCTGGCCGAGTGGACGGGCCCGTACGGCGGGGTGCCGCCCTTCGACCGCGTGGAGGTCGCGCACTTCGAGCCGGCGCTGGAAGCCGCCATGGCCGAGAACCTGGCCGAGGTGGAGCGGATCGCCGCCAACCCGGCCGCGCCGACCTTCGAGAACACCATCGCGGAGCTGGAGCGCGCCGGACGCACGCTCAACCGCGTGAGCACCGTCTACGGCATCTGGGGCTCCAACCTGAGCACCCCGGCGTTCCAGGCGGTGCAGCGCGAGATGGCTCCGAAGCTGGCCGCCTTCTCGGACCGGATCACGCAGAACGAGGCCCTGTTCCGCCGCATCCAGGCGGTGTACGAGTCGCCGGAGAAGGCGCGGCTCACGCCGGAGCAGCAGCGGCTGGCCTGGGTCTACCACAACAACTTCGTGCGCGCGGGCGCGCGGCTGGAGCCGGCGGCCAAGGCGCGCCTCTCCGAGATCAACCAGAAGCTCGCCGGGCTCTACACCCGCTTCAACCAGAACGTCCTCGCCGACGAGACGGACCAGTTCCTGGTCCTCCGGAGCGAGGCGGAGCTGGCCGGGCTCCCGGAGTCGGTGCGCGCCTCCGCGAAGGCGGCGGCCGAGGCCCGGCAGATGCCCGGCGCGTGGGTGATCAACAACACCCGCTCGGCCATGGACCCGTTCCTCACCTACTCCGAGCGGCGCGACCTGCGGGAGAAGGCGTGGCGGCTGTGGGCCAACCGCGGCGACATGGGCGGCGAGACCGACACCAACGCCATCATCTCCGAGATCCTGAAGCTCCGCGCCGAGCGGGCCGCGCTCCTGGGCTACCCCACGCACGCCCACTGGCGGCTGGAGAACGCCATGGCCGGCACGCCGGAGCGCGCCATGGAGCTGATGGAGGCGGTGTGGACGCCCGCCGTGTCGCGGGTGAAGCAGGAAGTGGCGGACATGCAGGCGGTCGCGCGGCGCAAGGATGCGAGCCTCGTCATCGAGCCGTGGGACTACCGCTTTTACGCCGAGAAGGTGCGCGAGGAGCGCTACGACCTGGACCAGAACGAGGTGAAGCAGTACCTGCAGCTCGACAAGCTGCGCGAGGGGATGTTCTGGGCCGCGGGCGAGCTGTTCGGGTTCGACTTCGTCCCGGTGGAGAACGTCCCGGTCTTCCACCCGGACGTGTCGGTGTACGAGGTGAAGGACCGCGCCACCGGCAGGCACGTGGGGCTGTGGTACTTCGACCCGTACGCCCGCGCCGGGAAGCGCTCCGGCGCCTGGATGAACGCGTACCGCAGCCAGCAGCGGATGGACGACGAGATCACCACCATCGTCTCCAACAACTCCAACTTCGTGAAGGGGCAGCCCGGCGAGCCGGTGCTGATCTCCTGGGACGACGCCAGGACGCTCTTCCACGAGTTCGGGCACGCGCTGCACGGCCTCTCGTCCAACGTGACCTACCCCACCCTCGCGGGGACGGCGGTGGCGCGCGACTACGTGGAGTTCCCCTCGCAGCTCCTGGAGCGGTGGCTCTCCACCCCGGAGGTGCTGCAGCGCTTCGCCCTCCACCACCGGACGGGCCAGCCGATCCCGCAGGCGCTGGTGGACCGGATCAAGCGCGCCTCCACCTTCAACCAGGGCTTCGCGACCACGGAGTACCTGGCGAGCGCGCTGATCGACATGAAGCTGCACCTGGCCGGGAACCGCGACATCGACCCGGACGCCTTCGAGCGTGAGACGCTGGCGGAGCTGGGGATGCCGCGCGAGATCGTGATGCGGCACCGCACCCCGCACTTCGGCCACGTGTTCGGGAGCGACGGCTACTCGGCCGGGTACTACAGCTACCTGTGGTCGGACGTGCTCACCGCGGACGCGGCGGAGGCGTTCACGGAGGCCGGCGGCTTCTACGACCCGGAGGTCGCGCGCCGGCTGCGCGAGCTGATCTTCTCGGTTGGGAACACGGTGGACCCGGCGGAGGCCTTCCGCGCCTTCCGCGGCCGCGACCCCGTCGTGGACGCGCTGATGCGCGACCGCGGCTTCCCGGTCTCCACCCCCCCGCGAGGTACGGCGCCCAGGCGCTGACCGCGGACGGAGCCGGACACGACGAAGCCCCCGGAGGTGACTGCCTCCGGGGGCTTCGTTGCGTACTGCACCGTGCTCTCTCGCGAGGGGTCGGCGGGGGGAGGCTCCTCCGGAGGTGCGAAACTCGCCCGACCACTCGCGCGAGACGTGAGTGCGGCGCGGGCTCACACAGACGCACCTCCTGCGGAGCCTCCCCCCACCTCCCGGCCAGCATCTCCCGTCCCGGCCGTCAGCTCTCCGGCGCGTCCATGGGGTGCTTCAGCGCGGCCTGGGCGGCGTAGTAGCCGCACATCCCGTGGACGGCGCCGCCCGGGGGCGTGGAGGCGGAGCAGAGGTACAGCCCCTCCACGGGGGTGGTGTAGGGGTTCCGGCGGATCGCCGGGCGGAAGAAGACCTGCCGCAGCGTCATGGCCCCGGCGCTGATGTCCCCGCCCACCAGGTTGGGGTTGTGGCGCTCCAGCCCGGACGGCGGCATCACGCTGCGCTCCAGCACCCGGTCGCGGAAGCCGGGGGCGAAGCGCTCGACCTGGTCCTCGATGGCCCGCGTCATGTCCACGTCGCAGGCGAAGGGGACGTGGCAGTAGGCCCAGGCGATCTGCCTCCCCTCCGGCGCGCGGCCGGGGTCGAAGAGCGTGGGCTGCACCAGCAGCACGAACGGCTTCTCCGGGACCTCGCCCGCGAGCGGCGCGTGCTCGGAGGCGGCGATCTCCTCCAGCGTCCCGCCCAGGTGGACCGTGGCGGCGCGGAGGCACTCCGGGTTCCGCCAGGGGATGGGCCCGTCGAGCGCCCAGTCCATCTTGAAGGAGCCGGCGCCGTAGCGGTACCGCTCCAGCGCGCGGCGGTAGCGGGCGGGGAGGCGGTGCCCGGCGACGCGGAGCACCTGTCGCGGCGTCAGGTCCAGCAGCACCGTGCGCACCCCGCGCAGCTCGTCCACGTTCTCCACCGGGGCGCCGGTGACGATCTCGCCCCCCAGCGAGCGGAGGTACGAGGCCAGCGCGTCGGCGATGCTCTGCGACCCGCCCCGCGCGATCGGCCACCCCACCGCGTGGCCGGCGGCGGCCAGCGTGAGCCCGAACGCCGCCGTGGGCGAGGCGGTGAGCGGCACCATGGAGTGCGCGGCGTTCCCGGCGAAGAGCGCCCGCGCCCGCTTCTCCCGGAAGGCGCTCCTCGCCAGCGCGTCCGCGGAGCGGATCGCCTGCAGCCCGAAGCGCGCCAGGAGCAGCGGGTGGTCCGGAAACTCCAGCGGCCCCAGCACGTCCTCCGCCAGCGTGGGCCAGCGCCGCACCCAGCGCCCCAGGAGCCGCTCCCAGGCCCGCGCGTCCGCCCCGAGGGTGGCGCCGGTCTCGTCGATGGAGCGCTCCAGGAGCGCGATGCTGCCGTCGTCGAAGGGGTGGGCCAGGCAGGCGGGGGAGTGCACCCACTCCAGCCCGTGCTCGGCCAGGGGGAGGGTGCGGAAGAAGGGTGACGAGAGGGCGAGCGGGTGGACAATGGAGCAGACGTCGTGTCGGTAGCCGGGGAGCGTCAGCTCCTCGGTCCGCATCCCCCCGCCGATGGTGTCCGCCTGCTCGCGCACCACCACGGAGCGCCCCGCCTGCGCCAGCACGATCGCCGCCGCCAGCCCGTTCGGGCCGGAGCCCACCACCACCGCGTCAGGCACCGCCATCCCGCCCCCCGCCGCTCGTGTTCCGGCGCCGACGCAGCATCGGCGCTCCCGGTGGCGCATCCGCCGGCACGACCCGTACCACCCGGGCGTCACCTCACGGGGTGCGGTACGGGCCGGGGTGTCGTCGTCAGAGCCCCATCGTCTGCGCGAAATCGGCCGGATGGACGATCAGGACTCCGCGCACACGCAGGAAGCCGGTCTCGGGGTCGGGCTCCGCGATCCCGGAGAAGTCGGCGAGGTTGTAGGTCGCTAGCCAGCCCGCCCGTCCCGCCAGCGCCGCTTCCAGCACGCCGCGATCCTCCACGTCGCGCAGCGGCATCACTCCTCCCCCGAGGACGAGGAGGTTCGGAAGCGCAGCCAGCTCGCCGACGAGCTGCGCGCGCTCGGTTGCGAGGGCGAGTGTCAGGTTCAAAGGAGGACGGCGCAGCACGGAGGTGAGCCGCTCCAGCATCCCGTGCGACACGACGAGGTCGAACCGGCCGTGCCTGCACGCGTCCAGGAGCCGCAGCGGCGTGGTGTCGTGCCGCCCTTTCGCCAGCGCGATCTCCGCCGCCACGTACACGTTGAGGTCCAGGCAGACGCGGAGCCGGTCACCAGCGGCCCCCGCCGGGCCGGTCACCCGGCGCGGGAGGCGAGGTCTACGGCCAGCCGGGCGATCTCCTCCTCCGAGAGGTCGCCCTCGGGAAGGTCTCCTCGCTCGCGCACTTCCTGGATAAGACGGGTGCTCGTGATCTCCCACTTGGCGTTCAGGAGCGCGCGGCTCACCTCCGCGACGACCCGCTCCAGCACCCCCGTGTGCAGCTCCTCCTCCGCGGCGCTCACCTCCAGGTACGCACGGCGCGCGGCCGCAGGAAGGAGCGCGTAGAGCTCCAGGGCCGTGCTCCCGACCTGGGCCTGCTTACGCCCCTCCTCGCGCGTGATCCGGTCGATCTTGCGCTTCAGCTCGTCCGACGTGTACGCCGAGATCGTAGGCATGGATGATCCTCAGAGGTTGCCCTCAAGATAATCCAAGCTTTCTATAGGATCAACAGATTGCGCAGAATCCCGGGCGTACGGAGCCCCGGCGATGCGTCCATCGCCGGGGCTCTCGTGTGGTCCTGGACAGGCCGAGCCGCTATCCGCGCGTCCCCAGCTTTCCGGCGGCGCCCTGCACCCACGGCTCGCCGCGGAGCCAGGCGGGATCCAGCGGCGAAAAGAGGAACACCAGGCCGCCGTCGCTGATCAGGGGGAGGAGCTCCTGGGCGCGCTCCTCCTCCATCGCGGGACACCCCTCGCTGCGGCCGGCCCGCTCGGGCGTGACGTACGGGGCCCCGTGCACGACGACGCGGCGGTCGCGCGCCGCGCTGTTGAAGGGCCCGGAGAGGCCCTGCAGCCGGAGCCCCACGGAGCGGTAGGAGCCCCCGCCCGCGCTGCCGCTGAAAGTATACGTCTCCTGGGTGAGGAAGAGGCCGAGCGACGTGGCGTAGCTCCCCGGCAGGTTGGAGAACCGCGTCGGCACCCCCTCACCCGCCGACCCGCGCCCATGCGCCACCGTGAACGGGCCGTCCACCACCTCCAGGCGGTCCATGTCGAAGACGTACCCGCGCGGGGTGCGGCTGTCGAGCCCGTAGTCCACGTAGTACAGGTACGGCTTGCGCACCTGCTCCGGGTGCGCCGCCCGGTAGTTGTAGTACGCCTGGAAAGCGAAGCGGAGCGCGTTCGGGTCGCTCCGCTCCACGACCCGGCCGGCCAGCGCGCTCACCGCACTCTGCACGCGGAGCGCCCGGATCTCGGCCGCGGTGGGCGCCGCCCTGTGGAGGATGCTCTCGACCCGGCGCGCGATGGGAATCGGGATCGGCGAGGCGGCGGCGACCGCCGCGCCCGGGACCGTGGTCGTCGGGCCGAGCTCGCCGGCCGTTCCGGAGTCGTGCGGCAGCAGGCCGCCGAGGCCACCCAGGGAAAGGGCAGCGGCGGCGAGCATGCGCGGATGTGAACGCATCTGCTCGTCTCGTCTGGGAACACGTCCCGGGCACCGGGTGCCCGAGGCTCGTCGTATGGGATTCGGATCGGACTACCGGAGGGCCATCCGCCGGGCAGGCACCCGCGGCCGGCGGACATAGACACCCGGGAGCACCGGATGTTCCCGAGCCCCGGCCGCACGCCCCGGTCGTGCACGGTCGCTGGTGTGATTCTCGCAAACGTGGGAGCGGCTGCCCACGGCGCCGGATCGGTTCCGTGGACCTTCACTTCCCGAGGAGGAGGCTCGAATGCGCCTGGGAGCGTTCCACGCCGGGATCGCCGCGCTGCTCCTGGCGACCCCGGCCTGCGAGGTGATCGACCGCGCCCGTAACCGCGGCGCGGACGCGGACACGGTGGTGGCGACCGTGACGGATCCCGGGGCGCTCCTCCTCCGCATGGAGGCGCCCGGCCTGCTCCGCCCCGGGGAGGAGGGCACCATCCGCGCCTCGATCACCAACCAGGGCCGCACCGCGGTTCGCGGCGCCCGCCTCGACCTGTTCGTGCCCGGCTGGGTCGAGCCGGTGGCGCCCGCGCCGGGCGCCCGGGAGGTCACCATGGCGACCTCCGAGGAGGAGGGGATCCGGCTCTCCTATCGGCTGGACGATCCCCCGCTCGGCCCGGGGAGGACGGAGACGGTGGAGCAGAAGATCCGCATCCCGCCCGCCGTCGCGAAAGCCGAGGGGCAGCTCTGGGGGCGCGTCGTCCGCGCGCGCCTCACGGGGCCGGACGGCCGTGCGGTCACAGAGGTGGAGAGCGAGATCAGCACGATCGGGGTCCCGGGGAGCGACTCCGTCCCGCCGGGGCCGGCGGACACCGCGGTGGCGGCGCGGCGCGACCGGCTCGGGCCCGTTTCGCTCGGGATGACCTCGGCGGCTCTCCGCCAGGCGGCCCCCCGCGCGCGCGACACCACCTGGGTCCGCGAGGGCTCCCCGGGGCGCGGCGTGACGGTCCCGCTCGGGCAGGGAGGGCGCGCGGTTGCGGTCCTCTCCGGCGACACGGTCTCCCGGATCGCGGTGCGCGACACGGTCACCCGCACGCGCGAGCGCCTGGGGGTGGGGTCACGCCTCTCGGAGCTGCGGGAGGCCTACGGACGCGCCTGCGCCGACGTGGTGGAGGGGGAGACGGTGGTCTGGTTCCCGACGGCCCCGGGGATCGCCTTCGCCCTGGACGTGCGCCCCCCGCGGGACGCGCAGCAGGTTCGGCAGGCCCCGGACCGGATCCCGGGCTCGGCCCGGGTGACGCACTGGTGGCTCACGCGCGGAGCCGACCGGTGCCCGTCACGCTGACGTTCGCGCCGGGGGCGAGGGCGTAGACGAGCCCGGCGGCGCACCGGACGCCGCCGGGCTCGTCCATCGTCCCGCTCGGGGTGCCGGTTCGTCGTCGCGATGGACCGTTTCGTCGCACCGCCGGTCGGAACCACCGCACTCCCCTCACCCCCCCACGGCCGCCCCCTCATATTCGCTCGCGTCCGGGGCGACCGCCCCGGACGTGACGACACCCGAGCCTATCGAGGGGCCCCATGATCTCCCGCATCCTGATCTCGCTTCCCGCTTCCGCTCTCCTGCTGTCGGGCTGCACCGCCGGACTCACCTCGCCCGCGACTTCCGGGCAGGAGGCCAGCCCGACCGCGTTCGTTTCGGCTCCGGGCGCCGCCACCGCGGAGAGGTCCGCCGCGCAGGCGGAGGTGCGCCTCCACAACCCTGCGGGCGAGGTGGTGGGGACCGCGCGACTGGTGGAGGACGCCGCCGGGCGTGTGCACCTCAGCGTGCACGTGGAGGGCCTCGCCCCCGGCCTGCACGGCATGCACCTGCACGCGGTGGGGCGCTGCGACGGCAGCACCACCCCGGCGTTCGCGTCCGCCGGGGGGCACTTCAACCCGACCGGCGCGGAGCACGGGCACCACAACCCGGCCGGCCACCATGCCGGGGACCTCCCGAACCTGGTCGTCAACCCCGCCGGTGTCGGCCGTCTCAGCACCACGCTCGAGCAGTTCGCGATCGCCGACCTCTTCGACGCGGACGGCACCGCCCTCGTCATCCACCAGAACGAGGACGACCTCCGGACGAACACGGGCCCGCTCGGCCCCGGCAACAGCGGCCCGCGCATCGCCTGCGGCGTCGTCTCCAGGCGGTAGCCCCCACCCGCCCGACCGCCCGGCCCTCCCCGAGGTGCCCGGG
>DASYWD010000347.1 GCA_035936415.1 Longimicrobiaceae bacterium | reverse complement strand
GGCACGAGCGCCGCGAAGGCCGGCTCCTGCTCCGGGGTTCCGGCCCGGTCCACGGCGCGGCGGAGCGCGGTCGCGCCGCGGAAGAGCGCCTGCAGCGTCGGCGGCGGCGGGGGCGCGGCGGAGCGCTTCAGGACGCTCTCCACCGAGTGGACGAAGTCCTGGATGGGGCGGAGCCCCAGCATTCCGGCGTTCCCCTTCAGCGTGTGCAGCCCCCGCAGGAGCGGCGCCCGGTCCGGCTCCGGGACCTCCTCCCCGCGCTCCCAGCCGGCGAGCGCAGCGTCGAGGCGCGCGATGGGATCGCGCGCCTCGTCGCGGAAGTCGCCCAGCAGCTCGGACAGGTCGAACGGTTCGGACAGCGCTCCCTCCCGGAGGCGGATCGGCGGGGGCGCACCGGCGCCCGGCCCACCATCCGGCATTTTGGGGGCCACCGCCGCCCCGTCCACCCCCGCGGCGGCGCGCGGGCCCTTGTGCGGCGACGGCGCGCGCGGAATCTTGGCTGCTCCCCGTCGTCCACCCGAACCCCGCCCCGCCCCCATGCCCCGGATCCGCTTCCCGCACCCCATGACGCTCCTGGTGGGCTTCATCGCCCTGGCCGCCGCGCTCTCCTGGCTCCTTCCCGCGGGGGAGTACGAGCGGCGCGAGGACCCCGCCACCGGGCGCGAGGTGGTGGTGGCGGGGACCTACCACGCCGTGGAGCCCGCCCCGGTGGGGCCCTTCGAGGCGCTGGTCGCCATCCCGCGCGGCATGGCGGAGGCGGCGGACGTGATCTTCGTGGTGTTCCTGGTGGGCGCGGCCTTCACGGTGCTGGACCGCACCGGGGTGCTCCGGCGCGCGGTGGACCGGCTGGTGGTGCGGATGGACGGGCGCACGCTGGCGGTGATCCCGGCGGTGTGCGTGCTCTCCGCCCTGGGCGGGGTGATGATCAACATGCAGGAGGAGTTCATCGCCCTGATCCCCGCGCTCCTGATCCTGACGCGGCGCATGGGCTTCGACCCGCTGGTGGCGGTGGCGATGAGCCTGGGGTCGGCGGCGGTGGGCTCGTCGTTCAGCCCCATCAACCCCTTCCAGGTGGGGATCGCGCAGAAGCTGGCCGAGCTCCCGCTCCTCTCCGCCGCGCCCTTCCGCATCGCCTTCCTAGTGCTGGCGCTGGCGATCTGGATCGCCGTGACCATGCGCTACGCCGCGCGGACGCGCGCCGCCCCGGAGGCCGCCGAAGCGCTGGCGGAGGGGGAGGTGCAGCCACGGGCGGCAGGCGGGCGCGACGCGGCCATCCTGGCGCTGGTGCTCGTGACCTTCGCCGTCTACGTCTTCGGAATCCTGCGGCTGGACTGGGGCTTCGACGAGATGGCGGGGCTCTTCTTCGCGATGGGGGTGGCGGTGGGGCTGCTGGGCGGGCTGCGGGTGGGCGGGACGGTGGAGGCCTACATCGAGGGGTTCCGCGACATGGCCTTCGCGGGGCTGCTGATCGGCTTCGCGCGGGCCATCTACGTGGTGCTGCAGGACGGGCGGGTCGTGGACACCATCGTGCACGGGCTGGTCACGCCCATCGCGGCGCTCCCGGTGGGGCTCTCCGCGCTGGGGATGATGGGCGCGCACGCGCTGATCCACTTCCCCGTCCCCAGCGTGAGCGGCCAGGCGGTGCTCACCATGCCGGTCCTGGTGCCGGTCTCCGACCTGCTGGGGATGTCGAGGCAGGTGACGGTGCTGGCCTACCAGTACGGCGCGGGGCTCACCGAGCTGATCGCCCCCACGAACGGCGCGCTGATGGCCATCCTGATCGCCGCGGACGTGCGCTACGAGCGCTGGCTGCGCTTCGTACTCCCGCTGTACGCGGGGCTGCTGGTCCTGGGCGCGGCGGCGGTGATGCTGGCGATCGCCATCGGGCTGCGGTAGCGGCGCCCGCGCCCGCCCTACACCGCGGCGGCCTCGCCGGTCTGGACGCGCCAGAGCGCGGCGTAGGTGCCGCCGGCGGCGAGCAGCTCCTCGTGCGTGCCGGACTCCACGATCTCGCCCTCCTGCATCACGTGGATGCGGTGCGCGTTCCGTACGGTGGAGAGGCGGTGCGCGATGGCGAGGGTGGTGCGCCCCACGCTGATCCTCTCCAGCGAGCGCTGGATGGCCGCCTCCGTCTCGTTGTCCACCGCCGAGGTGGCCTCGTCCAGCACCAGCACCGGCGGGTCCTTGAGGATGGCGCGGGCGATGGCGATCCGCTGCCGCTGCCCCCCCGAGAGCTTCTGCCCCCGCTCGCCCACCACGGTGTCGTACCCCTGCGGGAGCGCCATGACGAAGCCGTGCGCCTCGGCGAGCTCCGCGGCCCGGACCACCTGCGCGTCCGTGGCGCCGAAGCTTCCGTAGGCGATGTTCTCGCGCACGGTGCCGTGGAACAGGAACACGTCCTGGCTCACCAGCCCCACGGCGCGCCGCAGGTCGCCCGGGCGGATGCGGCGCACGTCCACCCCGTCCAGCATCACCGCGCCCGCGTCGATCTCGTACAGCCGCAGCAGCAGCTTCACCAGCGTGCTCTTCCCGGAGCCGGTGGGCCCCACCACCGCCACGGTCTCCCCCGCGGGAACGTGCAGCGAGAAGCGGCGCAGCACCGGCTCGCGGCCGGGGTAGGCGAAGGTCACCCGGTCCAGCTCCACCGCGCCGCGCACCGTCTCGGGCGGAAGCGCCAGCTCGCCCGGGTGCGCCTGCACCGGGGTGTCCAGCAGCGCGAAGATGCGCGTGCTGGAGGCCATGGCCCGCTGGTACAGGTCCAGCGTCTCGCCCAGGCGGGTGAGCGGCCAGAGGAGCCGCTGGGTGATGAACACCAGGAAGGAGTAGGTCCCCACCGCCAGCTCGCCCTCCAGCACCTGCAGCCCACCCAGGAGCAGCGTCCCCGTGAACCCCACCAGGATCACCACGCGGATCAGCGGCACGAAGGCGGCGCTCAGGCGGATGGCGTGGCGGTTGGTCCGCAGGTACGCCTCACTCTCCGCCGCCACGCGGGCCTCCTCGTGCGCTTCGGCGGCGTAGGCGCGGATGGTGGTGATCCCGCTCAGGTTGCTGGCCAGGCGCGCGTTGAGGGCGCCCACCGACTCGCGCACGGCGGCGTAGCGGGGGGCCAGCCGCGCCTGGAACACCAGTGAGCCCCAGATCACGAAGGGCATGGGGAGGAGGGCGACCCACGCCACCTCCGGCGCCGCGACGAAGAACGCCGCGCCGATGGCGAGCACCGTGGTCACCACCTGGATGACCTCGTTGGCGCCGCGGTCCAGGAAGCGCTCCAGCTGGTTCACATCGTCGGCGAGCACAGACATCAGCCCGCCCGTGCTGCGCTCCTCGTGGTACGCGAGGTCCAGCTCCTGCAGGTGCCGGTAGCCGTCCATGCGCAGCTCGTGCTGGAGCGTCTGCGCCAGGTTGCGCCAGAGGACGTCGTACAGGTACTGGAAGAGCGACTCCAGCAGCCACACCACGAAGGTGATGGCGGCCAGCACCACGAGCTGGTCGCGCACGTCCGGGAATCCCAGCCGCGCCACGAGCGAATCCTCGCCCCGGACCACCACGTCCACCGCGGCGCCGATCAGCGCCTCGGGGGCGAGGTCGAAGAGCTTGTTGAGGACGGAGCAGACCGAGGCGGCCCACACCCGCCGCCGGTGGGGGCGCGCGTAGCGGATCAGCCGGCGGAGCGGCGCGGACGGCTGTGGAGCGGGGGTGGCGTCGTTCACGGGCGGCGGCGCGGGTGCGGTGGGGCGCGGGCCGGGGCGGCCGCGCGGCGGGTAATCTGGTGGATCTCCGCCGGGCCGTCACCCCCGCCCCGCAGGAGCGAGCTGCGGGACCCAGCGGATGCATCGCGCCGACCGGCGGACGCGGGAGGGCCGGGTGCCTCCCCTCATCGGGCGTCGAGCGGGCTCCGCACGCCCATCCCGCCGCGGTTGAGGACGTGCGTGTAGATCATGGTGGTGCGCACGTCCTTGTGCCCGAGCAGCTCCTGCACGGTGCGGATGTCGTATCCGGCTTCCAGGAGGTGGGTGGCGAAGGAGTGCCGGAAGGTGTGGCAGCTCCCCGCCCTGGAGATCCCGGCCTTGCGAACGGCTTCGCTGACGGCCTTCTGGATCGCGGATTCGGAAAGGTGGTGCCGCCGCACCTGTCCGGAGCGGGGATCCACCGAGCGCGAGGGAGCGGGGAAGACGTACTGCCAGGCCAGGCTGCGGGGTGCGCCCGGGCGCTTTCTCGCCAGCGCGTGCGGCAGGTGCACCGCGCCGAAGCCCTCGGCCAGATCCCGCTCATGCAGCACGCGGACGCGCTGGAGCTGGTCTTCCAGCGGCCCTCTCAGCCTGTCCGGGAGCATGGTCACGCGGTCCTTCTGGCCCTTCCCGTCCCGGACGGCGATCTGCCCACTCTCGAAGTCCAGGTCCTTCACCCGCAGCCGCAGGCACTCGAGGAGGCGCAGCCCCGAGCCATAGAGCAGGCTGGCCGCCAGCCAGTGCGTGCCCTTGAGCTGGGCGAGCACGGCCTTGACCTCGCCCCGGGTGAAGACGGCCGGCAGCTTCGCGGGACGCCGTGCCCGCACCACATCCTCGATCACCCCGAGGTCGACCCCGAGGACGTCGCGGTACAGGAAGAGCAGCGCGGCGAACGCCTGGTTCTGCGTGGCGGCGGCGACCTCCCCCTCCGTGGCGAGGTGCGACAGGAAGGCGCGCACCTCCTGCGGGCCCATCTCCGCGGGGTGGCGCTTGCCGTGGAAGATCACGAAGCGCTTGATCCAGCGCGTGTATGCCTCTTCGGTTCGGATGGAGAAGTGCTTCAGGTGCAGCACGCGTCTGACCTGATCCAGCAGTCTGGGCGGGGGCATGAGCGCCTTGCTTCCGCGGGAGCGGTGGAGGTATACTGCCGTGGATGGCCTCAAGAATGCTGTCGCATAATCCGTCCCACAAGGGGTTATGCGGAAGAAAGTTCCACAAATCCCCTTCTGAGGCATCTGAACAGCAGTCGGAAGCGCTGAGGCGGCAGACGAATGCGGCCGGAGCGATGCGATGCAGCGCGTACGCGTTATCTGGAACGGGCTCCAGGTTGAGCCGCGCGGAGAGAGATGCCCAAAGGTTGCGAGCGGCGGCGCTTGGGCCCACAGGTGCCTGGGTGATATGTGGAGGTCCCTCGGCCTAAACAGTAGTTAGGCGCGTGCCCGTCAGAGTGCTTACCGTACATCCGCTTGCGCGCGACCGCGTCCCGGCGCAGATACAAGGTGGCACCCGATCTAACCTTTGCCTCGGTGACTCATGCCTCAGACCGGACTGATTTTCCGAGCACTTATCGCCTCTCCTAGTGATTGCGCACAGGAGCGTAAGATCATCCCAGAAGTTGTTGCTGCATGGAACGCGGTACACTCAGTCGATACCGCAGCCGTGATTGAGCCTGTTCTATGGGAAACACATTCACGGCCTGCATTCGGAGACAGGCCGCAAGGCATTATCAACCAGCAACTGGTCGACCGTTGCGACTTGCTCATTGGCGCATTCTGGACCCGGCTGGGAACCCCAACGGGAGTTGCCGAGTCAGGGACCGCCGAGGAGATCGAGCAGTTTCGCGCGGCACAGAAGCCGGTACTCCTTTATTTTTCTTCCGCACCGGTGGTGCCAGATAGCCTAGATCTCGACCAGTACAGGGCACTCGTCGAGTATCGTAAGCGCCTCGCCGAGGAAGGGCTCTATTCAGAGTATGAATCCCTCGCAGACTTCCGCGAGCAACTCCAGCGTCATTTGGCAGGCACCATGATCGACCTTCTTCGCGTGCAACCGTCGCGAGCGTTGGAGGCGCCTCCGGAACCCGATCCACTCGAGGAGCAGCGTGCAGCCGTGGGAGCCTTTCAGGCCCAGTTTGAGACGTTCCTTCGGCGCCTCAATGCAGAATGGGTAGCGGAACGGGACAGTGAGCCAATAAATACGAACGAGGGGAAGTACATCCTAAGCCGAGCAGCTGATGAGGTCGTGCACTTCCGCAGCATGATTACTCATGACAGGTCCGGCTTGTCGGGTACCCTCGATGAAGCATTGAAGCGGCTCCGGTCAATCCAGCGGCACCAAGTATATCTGGATGGCGGACAGTCGTTTCGTGAGTTCTGGGAAGAGGGCGACCGGATTCTCGACCTGTTGGGTACAGTTCCCTCGCAACTAATGCAAGTTCTCGAAGAAGCACATAGGTCCGCACCCCCTCGCGCCTAACGATTGCGCTGCAGGCGACATGCAGCCGGCGACCCTTGTACCGTCTGGCGCCCTGAGCGCCAGTCGCACTGCGGCGTGAGTTCACGTTCGGCTGCACGCGCCTGAGCTTGAGGGCGTTAGGCGGCTTGCCTCCGGGTCCACCCCCAGGTAAGCTTTGGGGTAGCATCGTTTTCACCAGCAACCGAGATCGCCCATGCCGCGCGAGGCCGTCTTCCATACCCACCCTGAGATCCTCAGCGGTACACCTGTCTTCATCGGCACTCGCGTGCCCGTGCGCACCCTCCTCGACTACCTGGAGGCCGGCGACTCGCTCGACGAGTTCCTCAAGGACTTCCCCGGCGTCCAGCGTGAGCAGGCCATACAGTTTCTCGAACAGGCGGTAGAGGCGCTTCTGGGCCGCGTGGCGTGAGCGAAGCTCGGCGCGTTCTCCTGGATGAGTGCGTGCCCGGCAGACTCAAGCGCGAACTGCCGGGCTTCGTTGTGCGCACCGTGCGAGAGCACGGCTGGGCCAGCAAGTTGGATGGTAGTCTCCTGCGAGATGCGGAAGCGGAGTTCGATGTTCTCGTGACCGTCGACCGCAATCTGGTTCACCAGCAGAACCTCTCGGGAATCCGGCTCGCGATCGTCGTTCTGGTCGCTTACAGTAACAACATTCGGGTGCTGCGGCTCCTCGTGCCCGAATTGCTGGAAACGCTCCGCACCATCCAACTAGGGCAGGTCGTCCACCTTGGGCCTCCCGCCGCCTAACCATTGCGCTGCAGGAGACGTGCGGCCGGCGACACTTTCACGCCTGGTGACGGGAGCGCCGGTCGCCGCGTCTGGGTGGCGCAGTTTGGCCGCACGCACCTGAGCTTGAGGGTGTTATAGCGGTTTGTGAGTCAGTCCGGAGCCAGGTGGTAGCCGCAGTGGGTGAACCAGCCACGAGCATCCAGGGCAGAGACGGTCTGCATGGCTGCGGTGATCGCCTCCTGTAAGCTCTCCAGAGTCCGCGCGGCGCGGCTGC
>DASYWD010000346.1 GCA_035936415.1 Longimicrobiaceae bacterium | reverse complement strand
CGCTCCAGGCTCTCGGCCATGCGCTGCAGCCGCTTCGCCTGCTGCATCAGCGCGCGCGCCTGGTCCTGCAGGTCGTCGGCCAGCTCCAGCAGCTCGTCGGCGCTCGCCACGCGGGGCGCGGAGGAGCGCCGCGGCTCGTCCGAGTCGTCCCGCGGGCGGGACGGGCGGCGGTCGGAGGACCCGCGGGAGGGGCCGCGGCGTGAGGGCTCTTTCATCGTACCTTGCCGGTCGTCGTGGACGGGTGCTTCCTGCCGCTCGGGGGGTCCTGCACGTCGCGCACCGCCGGGGCGCGCATCGCCCTTGAGGGCCGAGCGCGCGCGCAGCCGCGCGCGGACCTCGCTCCAGGTGGGCGGCGACGACCCGGCGCCCAGCTCGTCGAAGCCGCGCTCCAGGTCGCGGCGCCCGGGGCGGTCGCTGCGTGGCGCCATGGCGGTGGGCTCCAGGGAGAGGTGAGGGCGGGTGCCGGACGCGCCGGGCTCCCATGCGTACAAGGTAACGTGGTCGGGCGCGCGGCGGGACTCCGGTCCCTCCCGGGCCTGCGTGACGCGGCGGCACGACGCTTCGTCTTTCGCCCGGAGGCAGGTACGTTCCGGCTCTCGACCCACACACGATCCTCATGCGACACACGTTCTCCACTTCCCTGCTGCTCTGCGTGGCCCTCGCGGCCGGCTGCAGGGACTCGACCGGCGTGGGCGGGGACTCCCGCGCCCCCGTGCTCCACCTCCAGGCGCCCGCGGCGGGCACGGACGTGACCGGAGACTCGGTGCGGGTGGCCGGGAGCGCCGTGGACGACCGGGGGATCGCACGGCTCACCTACACCCTGAACGGCGGAGAGGAGCAGGCGGTGGAGGCCGGCGGCGGCCCCTCCGTGCCCTTCGGCTTCACGGCGCGGGGCACCGCCCTCGGGGCCAACCAGCTCACCGTCCACGCCTACGACGCGGCGGGGAACCGGGGGAGCGCCACCGTCGCCTTCACCGTGCGCGACGCGTCCCCCCCGACGGTGCGGGTGGAGTCTCCCGGCGAGGGCGAGTGGACGGGGCGCGACTCGGTGACGATCACCGGGACCGTCACCGACGACCGCCGGGTGACGCGCCTGAGCTGGGCGCTGGATGGCGGTGCGGAGCAGGCCGTGGAGGTCACGCCGGGGCGGACGGTGTCCTTCCGCATCGCCGCCCGCGGCGTGGGCCCCGGCGAGCACCGGCTGACAGTGACCGCCCAGGACGAGGCGGGGACGCGGGGGAGCGCCACCGTGGCGTTCACCGCCGGGAGCGCGGACGTGCGGCTCACCACGCCGCTTTCGGGGACGGTGCAGGGCTCCTTCGCGGCCCCCCTGTTCGGCTACGTGGACTCGCCGGTGCCGGTGGCCCGCCTCACCTACTCCGTGAACGGCGGGGCCGAGCGCCCCTTCTGCCATCCCCCCTACAAGTACGGCCCCACCTGCCTGGGATACCCGCAGGGGCGGAGCACCCTGACCTGGGAGGCGGACAGCCTCCCCCAGGGCGACGTGGTGGTGCGGGTCTTCGCCTACGACGCCCAGCAGCGCCGGATCGGGGCGGACCGGGTGGACTTCCGGGTGCGCGTCCCCGTCCGGTACTACCGGGCCACGCCCGTGCGCGCGGACGCCGCCAAACCGCTGTACGCGACGGACCTGAACGAGCGCGGGCAGGTGACGGGCGTGGCCGGCGACTGGACGCAGCGGACGGTGTTCTTCTGGGACGCCGGGCGGTTCACCGACTCCGGCGCGCGCGCGGAGACGCACCCCGTGCCGCCCCTGCTGAGCGACAGCGGGACGGTGGCGTTCATGCCGCCGGGAGCCGAGGGGGTGTGCAGCCGCGTCTTCACCTGGACGCCGGGCGAGGCGCCACGGCAGGTCACCACCTCGAACGGGGGGTGCCACACCCTGTCCGACGTGAACGGCGCCGGGAAGCTCCTTCTCTGGGACACGAACCCGGTCACCGTGGAGGGGAGGAGCCAGCGCGCGCTGACCCTCCACCGCGGGGCGGTCACGCTGCTCCACCCGAACGTGCAGGGGCTCCTGCTCAACGACGCGGACCAGGTGGTCGGGGCGTCGCGCCCCCCGCACGGCTACGGGTACGGAGCCCCGTACGGCTGGCTCTCCCCGGAGGCCTTCCGCCCGTTCGGCGGCACCTGCGCCCCGAAGGCGCTGAACGACCGCGGCGACGTGCTCTGCACGGGCGGGAACGGCTGGGTCCTCACCGACGGCCGCGAGATCCATCTCCCGCGGGTCGGGCGCTCCGGGTCCAACCAGCCGGTGTCCATCAACGACCGGATGCAGGTGGTCGGCGGATACACCTACTACCAGTCGCCGACGCAGCACGTCGCGGTCCGGCGTCTCTTCCTCTGGGACGGCGGCGTGGCCCACTCCGTCGAGATCCGCGAGGGCGACTGGCAGTACCTGACGCCCGTGAAGGTCAACCGGGCCGGGACCATCCTGGCCAGGGGGGTGCGGACGGGCTCGCAGACCGAGGAGACCCTCCTGCTCACCCCCGAGTCGTAGGAGGCCCGGGATGACCAACCCACTTGCAGACTCGCTCCCGATGAACGTCTCGCGCATGGCCGCGGCCGCGCTCGCCCTGGGGCTCCTGGCGGGGTGCAGGGACGCCACCCTGCCCCCGGCCCCGGACACCACCCCGCCCACCCTGCAGCTGGAGCTCCCCGCCGCGGGGGACGTGGTGGGGCCCGACTCGGTGGTGGTCCGCGGGAGCGCCGCGGACTCCACGGCGGTGGAACGCGTCACCTATGCGCTCGGCACCGGCGCCGAGCAGCCGGTGACGGTCACGCCGGGCACGAAGGTGGACTTCCGCTTCACCCTGAAGGGTCTCCCCGCGGGGGAGACGCAGCTCACGGTGTACGCCTACGACCGCGCGGGGAACCGGGCCGGCCTCCCGGTCGCCTTCACCACCGCGAGCGCCACAGTGCGCCTCACCGCGCCGGACCCGGAGGTGCCGCTGCGGACCTTCGCCGCCTACCTGCACGGCGAGGTCGCCTCCCCGGTGCCGGTGGCGCGCCTCACCTACGCGGTGAACGGAGGCGCGGAGCGGCCCATGTGCCAGAGCGCCACCCGCTGCCTCGCCCTGGCCGCGGGGACGGAGCGCTTCGCCTGGGAGGTCGACGGGCTCCCGCAGGGGGCGGCGCGGATCACGGTGTTCGCCTACGACGCCGCGGGGAAGAAGGTGGGCCGGGGGGAGACGGCCCTAGAGGTGCGCGTCCCCGCGCGGCGCTACACCGTCACCTACCTGGGGACGCTGGGCGGGAGCGACAGCCACGGCGCCGACCTGAACGGGAAGGGGCAGGTGGTGGGGCACTCCACCACCGCAGCGGGCGCGACGCACGCCTTCTTCTGGGAGGCGGGGAAGATGACCGACATCGATCTCGGTCTGGGAACGGAGAGCCGGGCGGTGGCGCTCAACGACAGCGGGCAGGTGGTGGGCACCTTCACGCGCGAATGCCCGTACTCCTTCATCCGCGGGCCCGGCGTGCCGGAAGGCTACCAGGTCGTTGGGAGCTGCGGCGTCCGCGCGATGGACATCAACAACCGCGGACAGGTGCTGGTGAGCTGGTTCGAAGGGTACCCCACGCACACCGGGATCTGGCAGAACGGGTCGTTCGCGCTGCTCCAGAACTACCGCTACTATAGCCAGGACCCGCAGGGCCTCTTCCTGAACGACGCGGGCCGGGTGCTCGGCTCGTTCCTCTCCAGCGTCTCGGGGCCGCTGGTGCGCCGCTACGCCTGGCTGAACACCGGCAGCAGCCCGGAGACCATCTATCCCGTACACGTGACCCCGCGGGCGGTGAACGACCGGGGCGAAGTGGCCTACTCCTGCTCCGAGCCCGGAGGGGAGCGGTGCGACGGGTTCGTGGGGCGGGGCCCCCACGGCTTTCCCCAGGACGCGATCCCGCAGGTCGGCCGGACCCACAGCAACCTCCCCGCGGGCATCAACAACCGCACGCAGGTGGCGGGGACCTACGCGTGGTCGCGGTCCCACACCGGAGAGGAGGTCCGCCGTCCCTTCCTGTGGGAGAGCGGGAACTCCTACGCGGTGGTGCCCACCGACGCGGCCTGGGAGATCGACGGGGTGAGCGCCATCAACGACGCGGGCGTCATCCTGGCCCACGGGAAGAACCGCGGCACCGGCGCGTCGGGGGCAGTGCTGCTCACCCCCGCCCCGTGACGGGCGCCTAGCCGGCCAGCGCCGCCGCCAGCGCGGCGAGCGCCGCGACGAGGGAGGCCAGCGCGACGCCCAGGGC
>DASYWD010000345.1 GCA_035936415.1 Longimicrobiaceae bacterium | reverse complement strand
GCCGCGCCCCTGGGCGGCAGCTCCGGGAGCACGGGCACGGTGGGGCCGGCCCCGGGCGCCGCACCCGCCGCGAACCCCGGCGCGGTCGACCTGTCGTCCATGACCCCGCGTGAAGCGGCCGACCGGCTCTTCAACCGCGTGATGCAGAACGTCTCCAGCGGCGACACGGCCCAGGCGCGCGCCTTCCTCCCCATGGCCGTCGCGGCCTATGGGCGCGTGGACGACCTGGACGACGACGGCCGCTACCACCTGGCGGTGCTCCACCTGGTGGGGGGCAACCCGCAGGCCGCCCGCACCGAGGCCAACGCGATCCTGGCCGGCGACCCGCGCCACCTCTTCGGGCTCTTCACCGCCGCCCAGGCGGAGCAGGCGCTGGGGAACGGGACGCGGGCGCGGGAGCTGTACCAGCGCTTCCTGGGCGCCTACGAGACGGAGCGCAACCGCGACCTCCCGGAGTACCGCGACCACGCCCAGGCCCTCGCCCCCATGCGCGAGGAGGCGCAGCGGGCGGTGGGGGGGAGCTAGGGAACAGCCGGACCCCCTCCCCCGGCCCTCCCCGCAAGGGGGAGGGGAGCACGGCAGAACGGCGCCCCAACCGGGAGCTCCCGGCGGGGCGCCGTTCCACTTCCGCACTCTCGCACTCTCGCACTCTGCACTCCCCCCCCCGGAACCCCCGCCGCCCGCCCCAAGTAGAAGTCTGTAGACGGTCCGTGCTCCCCCCCTCCAACCCCGAGGCACGCATGCGCGCCCGCATCCTATCCGCGCTCCTCCTGGCGCTCGCCTTCGCACCCGCGTCGCTCCCCGCCCAGGGAACCATCGTCCCCGAGCGGTGCCGCGACTGCGGCCGGCCCATCGACCTCCCCGCCTCACTCCCGGTGGAGTCGGTGAAGATCGACACCCGCATCGAGGGACAGGTCGCCACCACGCACGTCACGCAGGTCTTCCGCAACGAGACCGGAGCGACGCTGGAGGGCACCTACCTCTTCCCCATCCCCTCCGACGCCTCGGTGAGCGAGTTCGCCATCTGGGACGGGAACCGGCGGCTGGTGGGCGAGGTCCGCTCGCGCGAGGAGGCGCGCCGCATTTACGACTCCATCGTGCGCCGGCGGCGCGACCCGGGGCTGCTGGAGTACGCGGGGGAGAACCTCTTCCAGGCCAGCATCTTCCCCATCCTGCCGCGCTCCACGAAGAAGCTGGAGCTGGTGTACACGCAGGTCCTGAAGGCGGAGAACGGCACGGTGGGGTACCGCTACCCGCTGGGGATCGGGCGCAACGCCGCGCCGGTGGAGCGCGTCTCCGGCCGGGTGGAGGTGCGCGCCGGCAAGGGGGTGCGCACGCTGTACTCGCCCAGCCACGAGGTGGACGTGCGGCGCAGCGACGGCGACCGGCGGGCCGCGGTGTCGTTCGAGACGGACGGGCGGCGGGAGCGCCGCGACTTCCAGCTCTTCTACGACCTGGCGGAGGGGGAGGTGGGGCTCTCCCTCTTCACGTATCGCGAGCCGGGGAAGGACGGGTACTTCCTCCTTCTCCTCACCCCGCGAAGCGACGCGGCGGGGCGGGAGTACGCGGCAAAGGACGTGGTGTACGTGCTGGACACCTCCGGCTCCATGACGGAGGAGGGGAAGATGGAGAAGGCGCGGCGGGCGCTCATCTTCGGGCTGCGCGGGATGGGGCCGGAAGACCGCTTCAACGTGGTGGCCTTCTCCGGCGACACGCGCCTCATGGAGACGGGGCTGATCCGCGCCGACCGGGCGGGCAAGGAGCGGGGGATCCGCTTCGTGGAGGGGCTGCGCGCCGTGGGCGGCACCAACATCAACGACGCGCTGGTGACCGGGCTGCGCCAGTTCCAGGGCGGCGGTGAGCGCCCGCAGCTCCTGGTGTTCCTCACCGACGGCCTTCCCACCGTGGGCGAGACCACGCCGGAGCGGATCGTGGAGAACGCCCGCAGGGCCCGCCGCGGGAACGTGCGCCTCTTCACCTTCGGGGTGGGCTACGACGTCAACACCCGGCTCCTGGACCGGATCGCGGCGGAGAACGGGGGGACCGCGGAGTACGTGGAGCCTCGCGAGGACCTGGAGGTGAAGGTCTCTGCCTTCTTCGACAAGGTGAACCATCCGGTGCTGACCGACCTCCGTCTGGACCTGGGCGAGGTCCGCACCGACGGCCTCTACCCGCGCGCCCTCCCGGACCTGTTCCGCGGCACGCAGGTGGCGCTGGTGGGGCGCTACCGCAACGATCGCGAGCTCCGCAACGTCACCGCGCGCCTGAGCGGCCGGGCGAGCCCGCGGCGCGAGGTGCTCTCCTACCCCGGCCTGCGCTTCCCCCTGCGCGACGAGCGGCACGAGTTCCTGCCGCGGCTCTGGGCCACGCGCCGCGTGGGCTGGCTGATGGAGCAGATCCGCACGCACGGGGAGAACAGGGAGCTGCGCGACGAGGTGGTGGAGCTGGGGACGCGCTACGGGATCGTGACGCCGTACACGTCGTACCTGGCGCTGGAGCCCGGCGCGCGGGAGGGCGTGCCGATGGCACTGGACGGGCGCGTGGACGCCCAGGACTTCTC
>DASYWD010000344.1 GCA_035936415.1 Longimicrobiaceae bacterium | reverse complement strand
GCGGGCGTCCGCCACCTCGCGGACCGCCTCCGGGCCGGCGCCGGGCTCCTCCGCCATGTCGGCCGCGTCGCGGAGCCGCTCCAGCGCCCGCCGATACTCCCGGCGCGGGCTCCCCTCCAGCTCGCCCGCCCCGGGGGCGCGCTCCTCGGCGCGCTCCAGCAGGTCCTCGGCGGCCTTGAGCGCCTCGGCGCGCCGCTCCGGGTCGCGGATGGCGATGGCGCTGTCCACCAGCACCAGGGTGGGGGCCAGCGCGCGCCAGTGCTCCGCCACGTCGGCGTCGGCCGGCGGGTCCGCGGGGCTCGCGGCGGCGGTCGGGGGCGCGGCGGAGCCCCCGCCCCGCTCGCCGAGGTTCACGGCAAGGGCGATCAGGGCGATCACGGCCATCAGTCCCAGGCCGATCCGTACGAGGGGAAGTTCGCGCAACGCTCTCTGCTCCGGTTCGGGGTGGCCGCAGCCGGAGACGGTGTACGCACCCGCCGTGCCGCGAGGCTCACCGCGTGAACACCCCGGTGCGGCCGCGGCCGAAGTCGTGCTCCGCCACCAGCCGCGCCACCGCCCCGGCGATCTTGGCGCCCCCCTGCGCGGAGGGCTCGATGGGGTTGGCGTAGTCGGCGTCCTCGTCGCAGATCAGCCGGAGGTCCAGCACCGGGAGCCCGGCCTCGAAGGCGGCGCGCAGGATGGCGTCGTTGAACACGGTGAGCGCGGTGACGGCCAGCCGCTGCTCCTGCCGGTCGGGGAAGCGGGGGTAGTACACGGTGCAGAGCGCGGCGGGGAGCCCGGCCGCCAGCACGGAGCGCACCATGGCCCGGTAGCGCTCCTCGAAGCTCCCGGCGATCCCGGCCAGCAGCTCCAGCGCCTCCGCCATGGAGCGCGTCCCGCGGCCCAGGATGTCCACGTGGGCCAGGGCGTCGTTCCCCCCGGCGCTCACCACCAGGAAGCCGGCGTCCTCCGGGACGCGCCGGAGCTGCCCCTCCACGTGGCCGGTCACCGCACCGTCGACCGCCGCGAGCGTCGCCCGCCACCCCTCCGGGAGGCGCTCGCGGAGCTGCGCCACCACGTCCGGCCCGCCGCGGACGTACGCCGCGTTGTCGAACACCGAGTCTCCCAGCAGCACCACGTGCTTCATTCTCCCTCCGGGGTACGTTGGACCGCGGCTCACACCGGCGCCGGCTCCACCCCGGCGGCCTCGTCCGGGGTCCGCGGGGGCTCCGCCTCCTCCGGCGCGCCGGGGGCGGGGTCCGGGCGGAACCAGTCGAAGAGCGTGTCCGGGGTGCGGCACCGGCACAGCTGCTCCCTGCGCTCCTCCGTTCGCACCAGCCGCGCCACCTCGGACAGGTAGCGGAGGCGCTCGTGGGCGCAGCGCGGCGGGAGGAGGAGGAGGAAGAGGAGGCGGGCGGGCGCCGAGGCGCCCGGCACCGGGATCCCCTCTCCCGCGATCCCCAGGAAGAGCAGGGGCTCGCGGATCTCCTCGGTAACGTGCGCCGTGAACACCACCCCCGGGGCCGGCTCGGACGACGCCTCCTCCGCTGTGCGCGCCAGATCGGCGGCCACGCGGCGCATCAGCGCGGGCCGGTCCGCGAGCTCGCCGGCCAGCAGCCTCTCCACGGCCTCGGGGAAGGAGGCGCCGTCCAGGTCGAAGGCCACCCGCCCGGCGGCGAGCGCCTCCGC
>DASYWD010000343.1 GCA_035936415.1 Longimicrobiaceae bacterium | reverse complement strand
CGGCGGCACCCCGGGGTGCCGCCGCCGCTTCTGCGTCCGGTCCGATCCGACTATCGCATCCGGATCTCGCCGCAGGCGATGGGGAGCACCGCCTGGTAGGTGCCGTCCACCATCGCGCCGTGCAGCACGATCGCGAAGCGGTCCAGCATGGACAGGTCGGAGATGCCGAGCTGCGCCTTGAGCTCCATCACGCTGATGGTCTGCGAGTAGTGGTACCGCCAGTCGTTGCCCGCCACCGGGAACATCCCGGGAGCGTCCGCCGACAGGTCCGAGTCGAGCGGGACGAGGACCGGCCCGTAGAAGGGGAGGCCCTCGAGGAGCTCGACCAGCCCGTCACCATCCGTGTCCGCGGTGGGCGACGGGCAGGTGGCGTCCTGCGCCGCCCCCATCCAGCCGTGGATGTGCTGCGGGTGCACCGCGGGGAACACGCCCCTCGCGTCGATCATGATGGTGACCATGTCGCCGTTCACCGTCAGCGTTGCGCGGCCGGTCGCCGCACGCTTCGTGGCGTGCGCGTTCAGCGGCGAGAGCTGCGCGACGAAGTCGGCGTTCGCCACCTTGCTCCCGCCCCGGGCGAGGCTCGCGGCCTCGTCCGGCGCGACCGGGGTGGAGGTGTCCGCGCACCCCGCGGCGAGCGCGGCGACGGCGAGGGTGCCGGCGAAGCGTGCGAGCGATCGGGTCCGCGTGTCTGGTGACGTCATGCTCACCTCCTTGGCTTCCACCTGGATACGCGACCCGGCCACGGTGGGGATGGGCGGGTCGGGTCTGCCGAGCACGGCCACATGCTTGCGCATGCCGGATTTGTGCGGCAGACGAGGTGGGTCCGGGAGGGGGCAATAAACATTCCGCAAAGTTCCTACATAGGTCGGCGCCCGGCGGACCGGACCCGCGGCCGGAGGGTTGCAGGAGGAGCCGTGACCCCAACCGGATCCCCGATGCCGCGATCACTTCTCGTCTACAACCCGGCGGCCGGACAGTGGTGGCGCCGCCCCCGCCCCGAGCGGCTCCTGCGCGCCCTGGAGCGCCGCGGCTGGCGGGCCGAGCTGCTGACCACCCGGGGGCAGGACCACGCCACGCAGCTGGTGCGGCAGGGCCTCGCGCCGGAGGTGGAGGCGGTCTGGGTGTGCGGGGGGGACGGCACCGTGGCGCAGGCCGCGACGGCGCTGGTGGACACGGACGTGCCGCTCGGGATCCTCCCCAGCGGCACCGTCAACGTCATCGCGCTGGAGTGCGGCATCCGCGGCGGTCCGCTGGCGGCCGTGGAGGCGCTCGCCCGCGCGCGGGCGAGCCGGCGCTTCCGGACCTGGTCGGTGAGCGGGCGGGCGGTGCTGCTGGGGGTGGGGGTGGGCTTCGAGGCGCGCGCCATCGGGAACGTGGGCACGGCGCTCAAGGACTGGCTCGGCCTGCTGGCGGTGGGGGGCCAGGGGGTGGCCGAGTGGGCGCGCTACGAGTTCCCGCTGCTGCGCGCCACGGGCGTGGACCACCACGGCAACCGGTTCGACCTGGGCGCCACGCAGGTGCTGGTGACCAACCCGCCGCACTACGCGGGGCACCACACCGTGGCGCCCGGAGCCGACCCCGCGGACGCCCTCCTGGACGTGGTGCTCTTCCGGGGCGCGTCGCGGCTGGCGATGGCGGGGTTCTGGATGGGGATCGAGCTCCCGGGCGCCCTGCACCTGCGCGTTCCCGGGACGGCCACGCTGCGCGCCCGCCGCCTGCGGGTGGAGTCGGCCGACGGGCGCGCGGTGGAGGCGCACGTCAACGGCGACGCGGTGGAGGCGACGCCGGTCTCCATCGAGCCGTGGGGGACGGTGCGGCTCCTCGCCGCGGAGGGCTGACGCGGCGCCGGACGCCGCCGGTCAGACCCGCTCCAGGAACTCCAGCCGCACCGTCCGCGTGCCGTGCCCGGCGAAGTCCACCTCCGCCCGGTCGGGGCTCACCTCCAGCACCACCCCCTCGCCGAAGGTCTCGTGGCGGACCTCCTCGCCCGCCCAGATCGCGTGCGGCTGGTCCTCGCCGCTCCCGTTCGCCGGCACCGCCTCGGGCGCGGCGGCCGCGGGGAGGGCGTCGCGCTCGGCCTCGGGGTTCAGCGACGGGTCGAGGTCGTTGTCGCAGTGGCCGCAGCGGAAGCCCTCCGGGTGCTCCTCGCCGAAGTAGTCCAGGATCATCCGCGTCCGGCACCGGGCCGTGCGGCAGTAGGCGATCATGTTCTCCAGCTTCTCCCGGTCGCGCCGGCGCCGCTCCTCGTAGTCGATCAGCTCCCGGCTGAGGTCGGCGGTGGTCACGTCCTCCGCAAGCCGCTCCCAGGCGCCGCCGCGGTGCTCGCGCACCATCCCGTGCCTCTTCAGCAGGGTGAGGACGATGCGGGCCTTGCGGCGGGGGACGTCCGCCAGCTCGGCGATCTCGTCCAGCGGGCGCCGCTCCTCGGCCGGCATGGCGTTCACCACCCGAGCCACCTGCGCGGCCTCGGTGATGTCCGGGTACTTCCCCCCCAGGAAGTAGCCCTGCACCGCCTGGTCCTCCACCCGGTAGAGGATGGTGCAGCGGGAGGTCTCGCCGTCGCGGCCGGCGCGCCCCGCTTCCTGGTAGTAGGACTCCAGCGAGCCGGGGAAGTGGTAGTGCACCACGAAGCGGATGTCCGGCTTGTCGATCCCCAGCCCGAAGGCGTTGGTCGCCACCACCGCCTTCACCTCGCCGGCCATGAACTTCTCCTGCGCTTCGTGCCGCTCCTTCGCGGGGAGCTTGCCGTGGTACAGGGCCAGCACGTGCCGCTCCCCGAACTCCTCGTGGATCCGCTCGGCCTCCTTAACCGTGGCGACGTACACGATCCCCGTCCCCGGCGCGTTGCGGAGGATGCGGTCCAGCGCCGCGTCCTTCTCCGACTCGTTGACGGTGGGGAGCACCTCGAAGAACAGGTTGGGGCGCACCAGGTCGGCGACCAGCACCAGCGGGTCGCGCATGCGGAGCTGGTGGGCGACGTCGTCCCGCACCTCGGGCGAGGCGGTGGCGGTCAGCGCCAGGATCGGCGGGCGCCCCAGCCGCTCGGCGATGGCGCCCAGCATCATGTAGTCCGGCCGGAAGTCGTGGCCCCACTGCGAGACGCAGTGCGCCTCGTCCACCACGAAGAGCGACACCTGCCGTTCCAGGAGCACCTCGAAGAAGTCGCGGTCGCGGAAGCGCTCCGGGGTGACGTAGAGGATCTTCCCCTCGCCGCGCCCCACGGCCTCCTCGTTGGCGGCCTGCTGGCGGTGCGTGAGGCCGGAGTTGATGGTGAAAGCGTCCACCCCCAGCTCGTCCAGCTTGTCGGTCTGGTCCTTCATCAGCGCGATCAGCGGCGAGACGACCAGGGTGAGGCCGGGGAGGTGCAGGGCGGGGAGCTGGTAGATCAGCGACTTCCCGGCGCCGGTGGGCATCACCGTGATGGCGTCGCGGCCGTCCAGGACGGCGCGGATCACCTGCTCCTGGCCGGGGCGGAACTCTTCGAGGCCGAAGCTGGTCCGGAGCGTGATCCGGAGGGCGTCGGCGCTGGCGGCTGCAGTCGGCACGTCGGTCCTTCGTGGGTGTGTCCGGCGAAAGGTCTGCGCAGGTGCAGGAGCAATCTCCAGACCAGAGTGCCGGTCCGGAGGTTACGG
>DASYWD010000342.1 GCA_035936415.1 Longimicrobiaceae bacterium | reverse complement strand
AGTGTGGAGGCGAGAGCCGACGCGCTGCAATGCTCCGAGGCGATCGTCTTCATACAGCAAACCCTCCGATGGATGTGACCCATCGGAGGGTTTGTTGCTTCAACTCCCGGACCTCAATCTCCGGGATGACTCATGTCTCGTGCTGCGGCGGTCCGGAGTCAGCGGACGTGGACCCGCTTCTCGACCGTCACCTGCGAGCCTCCCTGGATGTCCTGCCCCACCACCTTCCGGCCCGTGACGCGGATCACCGCCTGCCCGCGCTGCGTGAACCGCAGCTCCACCTCGCGCGGCAGCGTCACCAGCGCGCTCCCGCAGGCCACCTCCTCGCTCTCCGCCGTCAGGTCGTACGGGGTGACCACCGCGGCGGCCGCCTCGGCCCTCACCTCGGCGCCGTCCGCCTTCCAGCAGATCGACGGGCCGATGGTCGTGACCGTGGCGGTGAAGGGGACGCCTGCCTGGACCGTGTCGGGGGCGACGAGCACCGTCGCGCCGGGGTCGGTCTCCGGGAGCGCCGCCAGGCTCGCGCGGGGCGCGTCCTGGATCCACTCCAGGATCCCGACGACCCGCTTGCCCGCGGGTGCGGTGGGCTCGCTGCAGCCCCAGGCCAGCAGGGCAACGGCAGCGAAGACTGCGGGGGAGCGGACCGCCTGGTACATGGGAGCGCCTCCGGGTTCCGGGTTGATCGGTTGTGTGGGGTCGGATCCGGACAAACTTTGCCCGGTCCGTAAAGTGGACGAGCCGGGGCGGCGGAAGGTCACACGTCGGGACCTCCGGCCCGCCCCGGTTCGTCATGCGTGCGGCGCCCGGCCTACGGCTAGGGGCAGATGGTGAACGGATCACAGGGGCCGCCGCCCCCCGAGCCGCCATTGTAGACGTACATGGAGGAGCTCTTGGTCTGTCCCGCGGAGGTCGCGGTCACCATGATGTCGAAGTCGCCGTCGCCCTGGTAGACGTAGAGCGTCTGCGTCTTCCCGGTCCCCAGGTTCTGGGTGTATCCCAACTGGTAGTAGTAGACGCTCCACTGGTACGTGTAGGTCCCGTCGCCGCCCGAGGGGAACGCCTCCCAGGTATGGTCGCCCGTGAAGGAGATCGAGCTCGGCCCGTCCACGTAGACGCTGAAGTACACCGGGAACGCGTAGAGCAGGCGGTTCGGCGAGCCCTTGGGGTCGAGCACGACTCCGGCCGTGGCCGAGCTCACCACCGCGTCCTGCACCTTCCACGGGGCAGCGGAAGGATCGCCCTGCAGGTAGAGGGCGGCCACCCCGGCCACGTGCGGCGAGGACATGGAGGTCCCGTCGATCGTGTTGGTGGCGTAGTCCCCGGTGTACCACGAGGAGGTGATGCCGCTCCCCGGCGCGAACAGCTTCACGCATGACCCCCAGTTGGAGTACGATGCCCGCCAGTCGTTGCTCTGCGTGGCACCGACGGTGAGGACGTTGGACTTCCTGTTGGGAGAGTAGTTGCAGGCGTTGGCGTTGGCGTTCCCGGCGGAGGTCACGAAGGTGACGCCGGCGGCGATCGCGCGCTGCACCGCGTCATCGATGTCGGTCCGCGCCGACCAGCTGTAGCTCAGGTTCGCCACCGCGGGGAGGGTGCGGTACGCCTTCACCCAGTCGATCGCGCTGATCACGCCGCTCACCGTGGCGCCCCCATTGCAGTCGCCGATGCGGACCGCCCAGACCGTGGCGTTCTTGGCGACGCCGTAGGTGGTGCCGGCCGCGGTCCCCGCCACGTGGGTGCCGTGGCCGTTGCAGTCCTCGGAGCCACGCCCATCGTTGATCACGGTGTAGCCGTGCCGCGCGCGCACGCCGAAGCCGAACTCGGAGTGGCTCTTCCGGATCCCGCTGTCGATGATGTAGATGTTCACCCCGGTCCCGTCACGGTTGGGCCCGTAGATCCCGTTCAGCGGAAGGTGGCGCTGGTCGATCCGGTCCAGGCCCCACGTGCCCGCCGACTGGTCCATGATGCCGTACTCGTCCGGCGTGACCCGGTCCACCATCGGGTGCTGCTTCACCGCCTCGACCGAGGCGGGCGCCAGGCGCGCCGCGAATCCCTTGATGGTGTGCTCGTAGATGAAGAGCACCGAGTCCTTCGGCGCCGCGGCCATGGCGCGGGCGAGCCCCCGCACGTCGCTCGCCTCGTCCTTGAAGACGATCACGTACTGGCCCGGGATGGTGCGGTCCTGGCCCTGCACGACCGAGGGGGTGGGCTCCTCGGGCGCCCTGGAGGGCGAGGTGGGATCGTCGGAACAGGCGCCTGCGGCCAGCAGCGCGAGCCCCAGCAACAGCCTGGATCCGATACTGCGTTTCCTCATCGGTGTAGCTCCAATCTCGGGTAAGCCCCGGAGGGGATCGAACGCGCGCCGAGCCGGGGCTCTCGGGGCGAGCGGGGATCGTGCGGTCGACGTGGGAGCGGTTGCAGCCGTTCCGCTCGGGAGGGAGCGAGCGGGACAGATATTACCTCTACAGCATAGTCGTCAAATGTACGCTACAGTTTAGACAACCGACCGTCAAGGGTTTTCGACGAAAGCGCCCTCACCCGACGTTCCGGGTGAGGGCGCTGCCGCGTTTTCGGGGCTGTCGTTCCGTACCGCCGTCCCGATCCCGGCGGTTCCTCAGACGTGGATCGCCCGCCCAGCCACCGCGAGGGCGGCCTCCTTCACCGCCTCCGGCAGCGTCGGGTGCGCGTGCACCGAGCGCCCGATGTCCTCCGCCGAGCCCTCGAACTCCATCGCCAGCGCGGCCTCGGCGATCAGGTCCGAGGCGCGGGGCCCCAGGATGTGCAGCCCGAGCAGGCGGTCCGTCTTCGCGTCGGCGAGCACCTTCACGAAGCCGTCCGCCTCCCCCATGGCCTTGGCGCGCCCGTTGGCGGCCCAGGGGAACTTCCCGGCCCTGTACTCCACCCCGCGCTCCTTCAGCTCCTCCTCCGTGGCCCCGACAGATGCGATCTCCGGCCAGGTGTAGACCACGTTCGCCACGGCGTCGTAGTTGACGTGGCCGTGCTTGCCGGCGATCCACTCCACCGCCGCCACGCCCTCCTCCTCCGCCTTGTGCGCCAGCATCCGCCCGCCGATGGCGTCGCCGATGGCGTACACGTTCCCCACGCCCGTGTGGTAGCGCTCGTCCACCTGGACGACGCCGCGCTCCAGGCGGATCCCCGCCTCCTCGAAGCCCATCGCCTGCGTGTACGCGCGCCGCCCCACGGACACCAGCAGGTAGTCCGCCTCCAGCGGCTCCGCGCCCTCGACCGAGACGATCACCTTCTCGCCCTGCCGCTCCGCGCCGGTGACCTTCGAGCCGGTGCGGATGTCGAAGCCCTGCTTGCGGAAGATGCGGTCCGCCTGCTTCACCACCTCGCCGTCCATCCCCGGGAGGATGGTGGGCATCGCCTCCAGGATGGTCACCTTGGCGCCCAAGCGGAGCCACACGCTCCCCAGCTCCAGCCCGATCACGCCGCCACCCACCACCACCAGGTGCTCCGGCACCTGCGGAATGGAGAGCGCGCCGGTGGAGTCGATGATCCGCTCCCCGTCGAACTTGAGGAACGGGAGCTCCACCGGGACCGATCCGGGCGCCAGGATCACGCTCTTCGCGCGGACCGTCTGGGTCCCGCCCTCGCCCTCCACCTCGATGGTCTCGGGCGAGGTGAGCCGGCCGAAGCCGCGGATCCACTCGACCTTGTTCTTCTTGAAGAGGTACGCCACCCCGTCGGTGAGCCCCTTCACCACCCCGTCCTTGCGCCTGAGCATCGCGGGGACGTCCACCGCGGCACCGTCCACCCGGATCCCGTGCGCCTCCGCCTTGTGGCGGATCTGCTCGTACAGCTCGGAAGAATCCAGGAGCGCCTTGGAGGGGATGCACCCCACGCGCAGGCAGGTGCCGCCCAGCGCCGGCTCCTTCTCGATGCACGCCGTCTTCATCCCGAGCTGCGCCCCGCGGATGGCGGCCACGTACCCGCCCGGTCCGCCACCCAGGACCACGAGGTCGAAAGTCTGTTCGTCAGCCATGAGTTCAGAGTCCGATCCAGGAGCGGAGGGAGTCACCGACCTTCGCCTCGTCTGCGGCGGAGAGCCGTCCCACCCGCTTCGCGATCAGGGTCGGATGAATTGTGTACGCGCCCCGCTTCACCGCCGTGGGCACGTGGAGGCCCGCGGCCTTCCAGTCGGCGAGCGCGAACTCGCCGGGGAGGAGGCCGCCGGTGCGGCTGGTCAGGGGGACGATGATGAGATCCACGGAAGGATGTGACGCGCTGACCACCACCGCCGGCCGGACCTTCAATGCGGAGAGATCCGAAAACGGGTACCGGACCAGTACCACGTCAGCCCTGGAGCAGCTCGCCATATACGTCGTCTTCGGTGTTGTCCCAGACGGCGTCGAGCGCGCCTCCGCTCGCGGCGGCCCAGAACTCCGCTTCCTCGTCGCTGAGGAGCGTTATCAGAACCGGCGTGCCTTCGGGGAGGTCCACCCCCTCCAGCAGCGCGATCCGGCCCTCCCGCACGATTCCCCTGACGGTGGACAGCATCGGCTCAACCCTCCAGTAGCAGGGTCTCCGGGTCCTCCAGCATCTGCTTGATCGTCACCAGGAAGCGCACCGCCTCGCTCCCGTCCACGATCCGGTGGTCGTAGGTCAGGGCCACGTACATGATGGGGCGGATGGCGACCTCGCCGTTCACCACCACCGGGCGCTCCACGATGTTGTGCATCCCCAGGATCCCCACCTGCGGGGGATTGAGGATCGGCGTGGAGAGCATGGACCCGAACACGCCGCCGTTGGTGATGGTGAAGGTGCCGCCCTGCAGCTCCTCCAGCGTCAGCTTCCCGTCGCGGGCGCGCGTCCCCAGCTCGGCGATGGTCCGCTCCAGGTCCGCGAAGCTCCGCCTGTCCGCGTCGCGCACCACCGGGACCACCAGCCCCTCCTCGGCGCCCACCGCGATCCCGATGTCGTAGTGGTGCTTGAGGACGATCTCGTCGCCCTGGATCTCGGCGTTGAGGCGGGGGAACTGCTTCAGCGCCCCGACCACCGCCTTGGTGAAGAACGACATGAAGCCCACCTTCACGCCGTGCTTCTTCACGAAGGCGTCCTGGCGCCGCTTGCGCAGCTCCATCACCGCCTGGAGGTCCACCTCGTTGAAGGTGGTCAGGCTGGCCGTGGTCTGCTGCGCCTCCACCAGCCGCCTCGCGATCGTCTGCCGGCGGCGCGACATCCGCTCGCGCGTCTCCCGGCCGGGCTGCGTCGGGGCGGCGGGCGGCCCGGCGGGGCGGGGGGCCGGGGGGGCAGGC
>DASYWD010000341.1 GCA_035936415.1 Longimicrobiaceae bacterium | reverse complement strand
TCCTCGCGCAGCGCGCGAGGATCCGCCCGGCTTGACCGCGCCCGTGTGGGCTCCAAGATTCGGATCGCGCCGGACGCTGCCCGCCCCGGCCTCTCCCGTCCGCCGATCCGGTGATGAGCATCGCCCTCTCCCTCCCCCTGCTGCTCGTCTCCTTCCTCCTCATCGGCGTCGTCACGCAAAGGTACTTCCTCCCCAGCCTGGAGAACGTCGCGGCCTGGCTCAAGCTCCGCGAGAACATCGCGGGGGCCACCCTGCTCGCCTTCGGCAGCAGCGCTCCGGAGCTGTTCACCGCCTCCCTCACGCTGGTGTTTCTACAGGGCACGGCCTCGTTCGGGGTCGGCAGCATCGTCGGCTCGGCGCTGTTCCAGATCCTGGTGGTCATCGGCTTCGCCGCCCTGGTCCGGCCCGGCCGTCTGCGCTGGCGGCCCGTGGTGCGGGACGGAGCGGTGTACGCCGCAGCCGTGGCGCTGCTCTTCTTCTTCGCGCGGGACGGGGCCTTCACGGTGGCCGAGGGAGGGGTGCTCGTCGGCAGCTACGGGATGTACCTCGGCCTGCTGGCGTTCTGGTCCAGGCACGTGCCTCGCTCCCCGGAGGAGCCGTCCGAAACCGAGGATGGGGCGGACGAGGGCGCGGAGGGTGCCGTCTCCGCCGCGCTCTCGCGGCTCTCCGTGATCGCGCTGCCGGTGGAATTCCTCCTCCGGCCGATCCCGGACCCGCGGGAGAGGCCGAAGTGGACGGTGCCGGTGTTCCTGCTCTCGCTGGTCGTCATCGGGGGAGGCGCCTACCTCTTCGTCCGGGCCGGGGAGGACGTCGCCCTCTTCCTGGGGGTCGATCCCGCCATCGTGGCGCTCACGGTGATCGCGGGGGGGAGCTCCGTGCCCGAGCTGGTCGCGTCCGCCGTCGTGGCGCAGCAGGGAAAGCACGACATGGCCGTGGCGAATGCGCTGGGGAGCAACACCTTCGACATCCTCGTCAGCCTGGGCTTCCCCGTTCTGCTGGCGACCCTGGTGCATGGCAGGATCGAGGGCGTCGGCGGGCCCGGGATCACCTCGTCCATCCTCCTGCTCCTGGCGACCCTGGTCCTGGTGGTCGGCCTGCTCGCGCTGCAGAAGTTCAGGACGGGCCGGATCTTCGGGACCGTGCTCCTCCTCTCCTATGCTTTCTACGTGGTGGCCGCGTATCGAGGCTGGATCGGCTAGGCCGCGGCGTGATGGGCCGGACGGTCGCTGCACCGGACGCGCGGCCTTATACTTGAGCCGCAAACGATCCCGGGGGCGATCATTTGGCGGCCCCGGGTGTAGCCAGAGTGGCGCCGAACGATCGCTCCTCGTGGCACGGCGCCGTTCCGTCCGTCATTTCCCGAGACCGATGAAAGGATCCGCAATGAAGCTGTTCAGATCCATCGCCCCGGCCCTCGTTCTCGCCGGGTGCGCCACCGTGCCTCCGCAGGGGGCGCCGTCCCCGGCCGGGGCGGTGATCGATCCCGCGCGCGTGGCGGAGCATATCCGCATCCTGGCCTCGGACGAGTTCCTGGGGCGCGGCCCCGCGACTCCGGGCGAGGAGAAGACCGTCGAGTACATCGCCGAGCAGTTCCGGCAGGCAGGGCTGGAGCCCGGCGGCCCAGGCGGGAGCTGGTTCCAGGAGGTGCCGCTCAACCAGTACGACATCGTCGGCCAGCCCGAGCTGAGCTTCACGGTGGGCGGCCGGCGCCGGGCGCTCACGCAGGGCGAGGAGATCGCCGTGCGCGCCAGCATGGCGGGGGTGGACCGTGTCGACCTCAAGAATGCCCCGCTGGTGTTCCTCGGCTACGGGGTGCGGGCGCCGGAGCGGAACTGGAACGACTTCGAGGGGCAGGACCTGCGCGGCAAGGTGGGCGTCGTCCTGGTCAACGATCCCGACTTCGAGACCGGCGAGGGTGACTTCGGCGGGAAGGCGATGACCTACTACGGCCGGTGGACCTACAAGTACGAGGAGGCCGCGCGCCAGGGCCTCGCCGGGCTCCTCATCGTGCACGAGACCGCCCCGGCGTCGTACGGCTGGGCCACGGTGAAGAACTCCAACACCAACACCATGTTCGACATCGTCCGGGCGAACCCGGCCGAGGTGCACCCGCCGGTGGAGGGGTGGATCCAGCGCGACGTGGCGGTGGAGCTGTTCCGGGCCGCCGGGCAGGACTTCGAGGCCCTGAAGCGCCGGGCGCAGACCCGCGGCTTCCGGGCGGTGCCGCTGGAGGGCGCCACCTTCTCGGCGGACTACGCGGTGCGGAGCGCCGGGATCCGCTCGCGCAACGTGCTGGGCCGGCTCCCGGGCACCACCCGCCCGGGCGAGACGATCCTGTACGGCGGCCACTGGGACCACCTGGGGGTGGGCGCCCCGGACGCGCGGGGGGACAGCATCTACAACGGGGCGGTGGACAACGCGACGGGGATCGCCGCGGTCATCGAGATCGCGCGCGCCTTCGCGAACGGCCCGCGCCCGGAGCGCTCCCTGGTGTTCGCGGCCTGGACGGTGGAGGAGAAGGGGCTGCTCGGCTCGGAGTACTACGCCGCCAATCCGGTGTACCCGCTGGAGACCACGGTGGCGGGCTTCAACATCGACGCGCTCGACCCGTACGGACCGGCGCGCGACGTGCTCGTGATCGGCTACGGGCAGAGCGAGCTGGAGGACTACCTGGAGCGCAGGCTGGCCGCCGTCGGGAGGGTGGTCGCGCGCGACGCGGCCCCGGAGGCCGGCTACTTCTTCCGCTCCGACCACTTCCCCATGGCCAAGCGCGGCGTCCCGATGCTGTACGTGGACAGCGGGCAGGACCTGCTGGACGGGGGCACGGACGCGGGCGCGGCCGCCGCCGCGGCCTACCGCCGGGACCGCTACCACCAGCCGGCGGACGAGTTCGACCCGGCGACCTGGAACGTGGAGGGGATCGCGCAGGACGCGGCGGTGCTCTACGCCCTCGGCCTGGAGCTGGCGAACTCGCGCGCCTGGCCGAACTACCGCCCGACCTCCGAGTTCCGCCCGGTCCGCGACGCCTCGGCGGCCGCGCGCCCGTAGCGGGGGCGCCCCGCGCCCGGCGGGTCCCGGTCTCTTCCGGGGCCCGCCCGGCGCGGCGGCTTCAGTGCAGCGCCAGGCGACGCCGGGCGCTCCGGCGGGCGGGCACACTCATCCCGGAGGGTTTCATGCTGGTGTCCGAGCTGCGGGAGCTGGTGCGGCACATGGAGTGGGCGGACGCGCTGGTCTGGCGCGCGGTGCTCGCCCATCCCGCGGCGCACGCGGACGCGCCCACGCGCGAGCGCCTGCACCACGTGCACATGGTCCAGTGGGTGTACCTGCAGATCTGGCGCGGCGAGCCGGTCGCGGTCCCGGAGGCGTCCGCGCTCCCGGACCTCCGCGCGATCCGTGCGTGGGGCCGCGACTTCCACGCGGAGGCGTCCCGCTTCCTGGACTCGCTGGAGGACCCGGCGCTGCGCCGACGGATCGAGTTCCCCTGGGCTCCCCAGCTGGCGGAGCGGTTCGGGAGCGCGGAAACGGCCACGCTCGCCGAGACCCTCCTGCAGGTGACCTCCCACTCCGCGTACCACCGCGGGCAGATCAACGCGCGGCTGCGCGAGATCGGGGGAGAGCCGCCGCTCGCCGACTTCGTCGCCTGGATCTGGATGCGCAGGCCCGGCCCGCCGTGGGACGAGCCGCACGCCGGTCCCGCCGGCCCGCCCCCGGCGGAGCGCCCGAGCGCCGGGTAGCGCCCGCCCATGCACCGCTTCGCCGAGCCCCTCACCGCGCGCATCGCCGGCTTCCTCCGGGAGGTCGGCATCGAGGTCGATGCCTGCGAGCTGTCCGGGGACTGCTTCCTCCCCGGGATCCGCGTGGAACGGGGGCGCCTGCTGGTGGACGAGGACCGGCTCGCGCACCCGGGCGACCTGCTCCACGAGGCCGGGCACCTGGCCGTCACGCCGGCCGAGCGCCGCGCCGGGCTGGGGGGCAGCGTCACCGGCGACCTGGGGGACGAGATCGGGGCCATCGCCTGGTCGTACGCCGCGGCGCGCCACCTGGGGATCGACCCGGCCGTCGTCTTCCACCCGCACGGCTACCGCGGCGCCTCCGGCGGATTCCTCGACAACTTCGCCGCGGGGCGATACGTGGGGGTGCCGCTCCTGCAGTGGATGGGCCTCACGCTGGACGAGAAGAGCGCGGCGGAGGCGGGGTGCGCGCCCTATCCGCACATGCTCCGCTGGCTGCGCGAGTGAGCGAAGCGGCGGGAGCGGCTCCCGCGGTGGATCGGGGCGGCGGGGAACCGGGACGCGGTGCTGCGCTGCATCGACCGCCTGGAGGCGCGGCTGCGTGAGGCGGAACGCCCCACCCGGTAAGGCGGCCCGGCGCTTGCTGTGGTGCACGGTGCAGCTCCGCACTCGCCGCGCGCAATCCGGAGGCACTCCGATGCAGACCCGCGTATCGCTGCTCGCCCTCCTCCTGGGCGTTTCCGCCTGCTCCATCCCGTTCACCACGTCCAGCGAAGAGCGCAAGGCGCCCTGCGACCGGCTGGCGGCACGGGCCATCCAGACCTCGTCCCTGGAGGACGCCAAGAACCTGGCGGCCCAGGCGTCCGGGTGCTACGCACGCGCCCAGGGGGACTGACCGTTCCCTCTCTCCCGCCCCTGCCCGACCGGCCCCGGCACCCCTTGTGCACGTGCCGGCGCCCGCGGACGCCGTAGAAGCGGTTCGCGTCCGCCGGTCCGGCAACTCGCAATCGCGTGGAGGGGGAAGGGGTAGATGGGCTTCGGGGTCCTCGCCGCACTGAGCGGGCTGCTGGTCGTGCTGACGCTGCTTCCGCTCTCGCGCTGCGAGGCCTGGTGGGTGCGGGGACTGGACTTCCCCCGGCTGCAGCTCGCCGGGCTGGCCGTCGCGCTGCTCGCGGTGGAGCTCGCCGTGCTGGACTGCTCGCAGGCCGCGGCGTGGGGGGTCCTGGGGACGACGCTGGCCTCCCTGCTGTACCAGGCGTCCTGGATCCTCCCTTACACCCCGTTCTTTCCGAAGGAGGTCGCCGCCGCGGCGGAGGCCGACCCGGGCAGCTCGCTGCGCATCCTGGCCGTCAACGTGCTGACGCCCAACCGGAACGCGGAGGGGCTCCTGGAGATGGTCCGCCGGAGCCGGCCCGACGTGCTGGTGGCGGTGGAGACCGACGGGTGGTGGGAGCGGCGGCTGGACGCGCTGGAGCCGGAGTACCCGCACGTCATGCGGTGCCCGCTGGAGAACCTGTACGGGATGCACGTGTACTCCCGGCTCCCGCTGGAGGACGCCCGCATCCAGTTCCTGGTGCAGGACGACATTCCCTCCATGCACGCCGTGGCCGTGCTCCCGTCCGGGCGGCGCGTGCGGATGCACTTCCTCCACCCGGCGCCGCCCAGCCCCACCGAAAACCCCGAGTCGTCCGAGCGCGACGCCGAGCTGATCGTGGTGGGGAAGAGCGTCGCGGAGGCGCGCCTCCCGGTGGTGGTCACGGGCGACCTGAACGACGTGGCCTGGTCGGCGACGACGCGCCTCTTCCGCAAGGTCAGCGGTCTCCTCGACCCCCGCGTGGGACGGGGGATGTTCAACACCTTCCACGCGGAGTATCCGTTCCTGCGCTGGCCGCTGGACCACGTCTTCCACAGCCGCCACTTCACCCTCGCCCGGCTGGAGCGCCTCCCGGCCTTCGGCTCCGACCACTTCCCCATCCTGGTGGATCTGGTGCTCGCGCCCGAGCGGGCGCCCGAGAACGGCGGGGGCTGCGGGCGGACGCGGAGGACCGGGCGTGGGCCCGGGAGAAGATGCGCGACGAGCACGTCTCCGACGGCGCCGTGCACACCCCGGGCGAGTGAGCCGGGCGGCACCGCCGAAACCCTGGGCGTAGCGCCCGGGAGGAGCTACTTTGTAGCGAGCGCCCTCGCCCGTCCTCCCCCGCCACACCGGTCCCGATCCATGCACCTCCCCTTCCTGCGCCCACGGCGACTCCGGGCCGGGCTCCTCGCCGCGGCCGTGCTGGCCGCCGGCCCGCTCCCCGCCCAGGAGCGCCTCGCCGGCACCGAGGCGGTGTTCGGCCGCTACGCCGACCACGTCGTCAAGCTGCAGGTGGTGGAGACCGGCTCCGCCGCGCGCGCCAGCACCGGGTCCGGCTTCTTCGTGAGCGCCGGGGGGCACCTGGTCACCAACTACCACGTGGTCTCGCAGGTGGTCCACGACCCCGGCCGCTACCGCGCCGAGCTGCTGGACGCCGCGGGGACGCCGCGCCCGGTGGCCGTGCTCGCGGTGGACGTGGTGCACGACCTGGCCGTCCTCCGCGCCGACCTCCGCCCCCGCCGGTTCTTCACCCTGGGGACGGGAGGGGCCGTGCAGGGGAACCGGCTGTACTCGCTGGGCCACCCCAGCGACCTGGGGCTCAGCATCGTGGAGGGGACCTACAACGGGCTCCTGCGGCACACGCTCTACCCGAAGATCCACTTCACCGGCTCCATCAACCCCGGGATGAGCGGCGGCCCCACCATCGCCGCGGACGGGAGCGTGGTCGGCGTGAACGTCTCCACGGCCGGGAACCAGCTCAGCTTCCTGGTCCCCGCCGACCGCGCGGCCGCGCTGGTGGCGCGGGCCACCGCCCCCGGGTACCGGCCCCCGGCCAGCCTCCTCGCCGAGGTGGGGCGGCAGGTGCACGCCAGCCAGGACGTGTACCTCCGGGAGCTGTTCGCGGGGCGGCCGAAGACGGTGGCGCTGGGGCCGTACCGGGTCCCCACGGAGCCGGCGCCGTTCTTCCGCTGCTGGGGCGACGCCCGGCGCAGCGGAGAGCTGCCGTACGAGATCGTCGACCACGACTGCTCCACGGACGACTACCTGTTCGTGGCCGGGGGCCAGGAGTCCGGGGTGGTGGCGGTCACGCACCAGCTGGTCTCCACGCGCACCCTGAACCGGTCGCGCTTCTTCGCCCTCTACACCCGCGTCTTCCAGGAGGACAACACCCCCGGGGGCGACGAGGAGCACGTCACCTCCTGGCGCTGCGGCACCCGCAACCTCCGCAACGCCGCCGCCACCCCCATGCGGGCGACCCTCTGCGTGCGGCGCTACCGCAAGCTCGGCGAGCTGTACGACGCGGTCCTCAAGGTGGCGGTCCTGGGCCGCCGCGACACGGGGCTGGTGTCCACGCTCACCCTGGCCGGGGTGAGCCACGAGAACGTGGGCCGGGTGACCGCCCGCTACCTGGAGAGCATCACGTGGCGATGATCCTGGAGGTGGTGGGCGAGCGCGGCGAGCGGACGCGGCTCCGGCTGGGCTCGCTCCCGCTCACGGTGGGGCGCGGCCCCGGCAACGACCTGATCCTGGACGACCCGTACGTGGACGGCCGCCACGCCCGGATCGGGCCGGACGAGGCGGGCGTGCTGGTGGTGGAGGACCTGGGGAGCGTGAACGGTCTGGTGACGCCGGGGCGCCCCGGCCGGGCGGCGCGCGTGGAGGCCCGGC
>DASYWD010000340.1 GCA_035936415.1 Longimicrobiaceae bacterium | reverse complement strand
CCCCCAGGACGCTCGCCCACGCGCGCAGATCCCGCTCGCGGGCGGAGACGCCCGCGTCCAGCGCGCGCACCGCGGCGAGGACCTTCGACGCCTCCCGATCCCCCACCCCCTCCACCCCCCACCCCGGCCGCACCCCCGCGGCCTCGGCGGCGCCCCCGCGGTCTACCCGGGTCACCACGATGCGGCCGTCCAGCAGGCGCACGTCCATCCCAACCTCCCCGACCCTCTCACCCTCCGCCCTCGCGGATCCCGCGGGACCGGCGTCGGCGTCGAGCGTCTCGTGGACCTCGGCGGGGATCAGGTAGAAGTGCGACTGGTTCAGCCGCCCCAGCATCTCCCGGAGCACGCCGCGCAGCTCCTCCGGCGTCGTCGCCGCGGCGGCGCGGGGGCGCAGCTCCGCGCGGACCGCGTTCCAGTCCACGCCGTTGTAGGTCGTGTCGAAGTGGGTGCGCTGTACCGCCGTCCACGCGGAGTCGAAGGTCTCCACCGGGGGCGGCGCTGTGGACTGGGCGGCCGCGGGCGCCGCCGAGAGCGCCGCGAGGACGAGGAGTGCGGCTGTCGCTCGCCGCGAGGGGCAGATCATGTACGCTGGCTCCTGCCGGGAGTGTGTGGTGGGCGCTGCGCGCGGCACCAGGGAGCGGAGAAGCGGCGTGGCCTGCACCGCCTCACCCGCCGTACGCCGCGATTGCGCGGACGACCTCGTCGATCGCCTCCTTCATCCGCGACGACGGCAGCCCCGAGGCGTTGGCGATCACGCTGAACACCACCTCGCGCCCGTCCGCCAGCGTCACGTAGCCGCTCAGCGAGTCCACGTTGCCGATGTACCCCGTCTTCGCGGCCACCCGCCCCGGCAGGTCGGTGAGCCGCGCCCGCAGCGATCCCGACCTCCCCGACACCGGCATGGCCTCCCGCACCAGCTCGCCCCGCGGCGCGGTGCGCGCCCAGGCCAGGATGCGCACCAGCGCCTCCGGCGTGACCAGGTTCCCGGAGGAGAGCCCGGAAGCGTCGCGGAGCACGAAGGCGGCCGAGTCGATCCCCACCACCCGCGTGAGGAAGTCGCGCTCCACCTCCAGCCCCGCGGCCCAGCTCCCCTGCCCCTTCATCTCCCGGCCGAGCGTCTTGACCAGCTGCTCCGCGAACCAGTTCTGGCTCGTTCCCAGGATCGGCCCGACCACCTGCGCGAGCGGCGGGGACAGGTGCTCCGCCAGCGCCTCGGCGCGCGCCGAGGGCGACCGCGCCGGGTCCGAGACCACGCGCACCTCCTTGCGGTCCACCCGGATCCCCCGGCGCTCCAGCGCCTCCCGGAACACCGTCCCCACCACGCGGGCGGGCTCCACCACCGCAACGTACTCCGTGCGCGCCGCCGCGTCGCGGGGGATCTCGCCGTAGGCAACGATGCGGTTGGTCCCCGGCACCCGGTCGAAGTCCAGCGTCTTCGGCCTGCCGCGCGCCACGGTCCGGGTGCGGTTCTCCAGCGTCCAGAAGGCGCTCTGCGGCGAGCCGGTGATCCGGGCCGGGGCCCCGACCTGCTCCCCCGGCTCCACCCGGAAGTCGATGGAGTTGTCGTTGAAGCCCAGCGCCCCCACCGGGGCGGCGTACCACCAGAGGAGGTCGTAGCGCTCCCAATCCTCGCGGAGGTAGGTGGAGTCGAAGAAGCTCTCGTCCGCCGTCACCCCCGCCACGCGCCGTACCCCTCGCGCGTGCAGCGCCGCGGCCAGCGAGTCGAGCACCGCGGTGGCGCCCGGGAAGTAGCGGCCGGACAGGGTGGGGTCGCCGCGCCCGTACAGCACCACGTCACCCTGGAGCGTCCCGTCGCGCAGGGGGCCGCCGGCGTACACGGTGGTGCGGTAGCGGTACTCGGGGCCCAGGAGGTGCGCCGCCGCCGCGGCCACCACCAGCTTGAGGTTGGAGGCCGGGACGAAGTGCCGGTCGGCGGCGCGCCGGTAGAGCGCCTGGCCGGTCGCCGGGTCCCACACCTCGATCCCCCAGTGGGCCCGGTCGAAGGGGCGCCGGTCGATGATCGCGTCGATCCGCCGCGCGAGCGCCGCGGCGGGGTCGGCGGCACGGGTGGACAGCGGGGCGGCAGGAGAGGTACCTTGCTGCGTGTGCGCCGGAGGCGCGCACGCGCCGAGGCCCAGGAGCGCCGCGGCGGCCCACCGGCGGGCACGCACGCGGGGCGCCGGATGCGCGGGGCGGCGGGACTGGGGCATGGGAAGGGAGATCAAGATTTCGTACGTGGGGACGATGAGCGAGATCCTGCTGGCCGACGACGACCGCTCGTTCCGGGAGATGATCGCGACGACGCTGCGCGCCGCCGGCTTCGCCGTGCGTGCCGTCGCCAGCGGGTCGGAGGCGCTGGTGGAGGTCCGCCGCAGGGCCCCCGACCTCCTCCTCCTGGACTACCGCATGGGGAAGCCGGACGGCTTCGAGGTCTGCCGCGACGTCAAGGCCGACCCGCGCCTGGCGTACCTCCCCGTGCTGATCCTCACCGGCGAGGGACGGCTGGAGAACCGCCTGGAGGGGTTCGACGCCGGGGCCGACGACTACCTCGGCAAGCCCTTCGACCCCCGGGAGCTGGTGGCGCGCGTCCGCGCGCTCCTCCGCCTTTCGCGGCAGTCGCTGGAGCGGAACCCCACCACCGGACTCCCCGGCGGCGAGGCGATCCACGCGGAGATCCTCCGCAGCCGGGACCGCGGCGCCCCGTTCTCCGTCTGCTACCTGGACCTGGACCACTTCAAGCCCTTCTCCGACCGCTTCGGCTTCGCCGTGGCGGACGCGGCGATCCAGGAGGTCGGGCGGATCCTGCGGGAGATCGGGGAGGAGGACGGCGTCTTCGTGGGCCACGTGGGCGGCGACGACTTCGTCCTGCTCGCCGGCCCGGAGCGGACCCCTCTCCTCGCGCGGAGGATCCAGGAGGAGTTCGCCCGCAGGCTCGGACAGATCCTCCCCGCGGCTGCGGCCGGAAAGTACCGCGCGGAGGACCGCGAGGGAAGGGAGCGGGAGTTCGACCTCCCGCGCCTGTCCGCCGCCGTCCTCCGCGTGGACCCCGCCCGCTGGACCTCCCTGGACCACCTGGGAGAGCGCGTGGCCGAGCTGAAAGGGCGCGTCAAGCGCGCCGGGAGCACGGGGCTGGAGGAGGGCGACCTCGCCCCCTGACCCCGGGCGCCTCAGGTCATCGGGGCAGCTCCCCGCGATGGTGGTGGGCCAGCTCCCGGAACTCGTACACGATCACCCCTTCGTCGGTCACCTCGGAGTTCACCCGCAGGCCGTCCTCCAGCGAGTTCAGCACCTTCTCGGCGCGCGGAAGCGGCCATCCCAGAGCCGCCGCTGTTTCCGTCACCGTCAGCCGCCCGCGCCGCTCCGACGCCAGCTTCAGCACCGGAAGCTGCAGGTTGGCGATGAGCGCCGCGCGCCGGGCCTCGCGCTCCCTGCGCGCGACGTTCTGGAGCGCCAGCCCCCCCGCACCCGCCGCCCCCCCGAGCAGGAGGGGTGCCAGCTCGAAGGCCGCGATCCCCGCGATCAGCAGCAGCGCGGCCACCGTCAACAGGGCGATGGACCAGCCGTTCGCCGCCGAGCCGCGCCCCGCGGGGAGCGCCGGCTGCACGGCGCCGCCGCGGGCCGGAGCGAGGGCGAGGTCCTTCTGGCTCCCCCAGTCCTTGCCGCAGCGCGGGCAGATCTGGTGGTCGCGGAAGCTCAGGTAGTAGATGAGCGCGAAGACGCCCATGAACCCGGCGCTGACCAGCCCCAGAACGATCAGCCCGGCGACGTGCGACCCCTTGGAGAAGTACGTGATCCCCTCCCCGGTGTAGCCGCACCGGTGGCAGGTGTGCGCCGCGGCGGACACGGCCGGCGCCGGGGCGTGCGCCGTCCGGGCGAGCGGCGCGGGGGCCCCTCCGGACGAGTGCGCCGGGGGCGCGACCCAGGACCCGCAAGTGTTGCAGTGGCTGCGCCCCGCCGGGACGTGGGCTCCACAGGTGGAACAGTACATGCTTTGCTCCCGCGCCGCCTTCCGCGGCGCCGATTCAAAGTTTGGAACGCTGAAGACCGCCTCGTCCTCCTGATACGGCGCCCGTCCGAAAAAGATTCAGGCGGCGCCCCGCGGGGGGATCGCCCGGCTGCACGAACGGGTCCACCGAACCCGCGCCGCCCGCCCCCGGCGGACCCCGGCTCCGGCCCCCGGTGTAGCCATGCAGCTCACGTTTCCAGGGACCCCGTCCCGTGCCACCCGGAGGATCCGGCCCGATGACACCCGTACCCCGCCTCCCCCGCCTCGTGCGCGCGGCGCCCCTGCTCGCCCTCTGCGCGTGGCTCGCCTCCGCGTGCTCCCCGGCGCTGCTGCAGCACGCGGATCGGCGTTTCCCGCAGACGCACGTGCGGCACGTCGTGGTGATCTCGGTGGACGGACTGCGGCCGGACGCGATCGAGGCGGCGGGGGCGGTGCACCTCCGGCGGCTCATGGACGAGGGCGCGTACACGCTCCAGGCCCGGACCATCACCCCGAGCAAGACGCTCCCCTCCCACACCTCCATGCTCACCGGGGTCTCCCCCGCGAAGCACGGGATCACCTGGAACGACGACCGGGTGGACGAGACCGGGCGGGTGGGGGTCCCCACCGTGTTCGACCTGGCCGACTCGGCGGGGCTGCGGACCGCGGCCTTCTTCGGCAAGGCCAAGTTCCGCCACCTGGTCGGCGCGGGCGACCCGGGGTTCTGGGCCTCCGTGCCGCGCGGCGCGGAAGTGCTCCTGGCGCCGCGCATGGTGGAGGACGTGGAGCGCTACCTGAAGTACCGCGACCCGGAGCTGCTCTTCGTGCACGTCTCCGATCCGGACATAGCCGGCCACTCCACCGGCTGGATGTCCGCCCCCTACCGCGCCGCCGTGCGCCGGGCGGACGCCGCGGTGGGGCGGATCCTGCGCGCCGCCCGCGCCCGCTACGGCGACGACATGGTGCTGATCGTCACCGCGGACCACGGCGGCCACTCCCGGACGCACGGGACGGAATCGATCGACGACATGACCATCCCCTGGATCGCCTGGGGAAAGGGGATCACCCCCGGCCCCATCGCTGGCCCGGTGACCACCTTCGACACGGCGGCGACGGTGCTCTGGCTGCTGGGGATCCCCCGGCCGGAGTTCTGGGACGGACGCCCGGTGACGGAGGCGTTCGCGTTCGGGGCGGACCGGCAGGCGGAGGGGGTGACGGGCGGGGTGCAGTGAGGAATGCGGGAGGCAGGCCCCCACCCGCAGGCCCCCACCCGGCTCGCTTTAGGCTCGCAACACTTGCCCCCTATATCCCCCAGTTCTGGGGGAGGGCTTCCTGTCAGCCGCAGCCGTAGAGGGGGTCGGCAGAGCCCCCTCCCCCGGCCCGTCCCCCGCAAGCGGGAGAGGGGTGAACGGCAACTGCCGTTCGGCACCCCCGCGGAGAGGGATGCAGGGAGGCGGTGGGGGTGGTCGGAGGAAGAAGTGGATGTCTGAGCGAAGCGAGTGCTCGCAAGCGAGTCCCTTCGGGTTCACTTCTTCCGGAGATTACCCCCGCCCCCGACCGCCCGCGCGACACAGGCCGGGAAGCAGGAGACATGAGTCATCCCGAACTTTGGAAATGAGGTAGGAGCGAAGTTCGGAGACTCAGGCAGAGGAAGCAGATTGCAGCCCGAATGCGGTAGAGCGGAGTCGAGACCTCTCGGCTCCGCTTTCCTGTTCTGGGGCAGAAGC
>DASYWD010000339.1 GCA_035936415.1 Longimicrobiaceae bacterium | reverse complement strand
CCCCTTCTCCGCGCCCTCCCCGCCCCGACGCTCGGCGCGCCCCCCGTCCCGCGCGTCCCCCGCCCCGAGCGCTGGATGCTCCCCAACGGGCTGCGCGTGGTGGCGGTGCCCCGCGCCGGGATCCCGCAGGTCGCGCTGCGGCTCGTGGTCCCGGCCGGCTCCGCCGCGGACCCGCCGCAGTACCCGGGGACCTCGGCCTTGGTGGCTTCGCTCCTCACCGAGGGGACGCTGGCGCTGGACGCCGAGGCGCTCAACGCCCGGATCGACGCGCTGGGGGCGTCCGTCAGCGCGCACGGCGGGCACGACTACGCCGAGGTGGAGATGACGCTGCTCGGCGGAACGCTGGAGGAGGGCGTCCCCCTCCTGGCGGAGCTCGCCACCCGCCCGGCGTTCCCGGAGGACGAGACGGAGCGCGTCCGCGCGGAGGCGCTGGACGCCCTCGCCGCCCGCGCCGACGAGCCGGCCAACGTGGCCGACGACCGCGTGCTCATGGAGGTGTTCGGGGCGGACCATCCGTATGGGCGCCCCTCGTTCGGCACAGCGGAGGGGGTCCGCGCGGTGCCGCGGGAGGTGCTCGCAGCCTTCCACGCGGAGCGGTACCGCGCGACGGGGTCGTTCCTGGTGGCGGCCGGCGACTTCGACCTGGCCGAGCTGCGCGTGGTGCTGGAGCGCGCCTTCGGAGGGTGGACGGGCCAGGCGGAGCCGGTGGTGTACCCGCCCGCCCCGGCGCGCCCGGCGCGGGCCGGGGAGCGGGTCGCCCTCCCCTGGGAGGACTCCGCGCAGGGGGAGATCCGCATCGGCGGCCCGGGGCTGCCGCGCCGGTCGCCGGACTGGATCCCCGCCTCGGTCGCCAACTACGTCCTGGGGGGGAGCACCATCCTGGGGCGGCTCGGCGCCAACCTGCGCGAAGAGAAGGGGTGGACGTACGGCGTCCGCTCCGGGTTCTCGGCGGGGATGGAGCCGGGCGGGTGGCTGGCGGAGACGGCCGTGGGCGGGGAGGTCACCGGCGACGCCGTGCGCGAGATGCACGCGGAGATGCGCCGCATGGCCGCCGAACCGGTCCCGGACGAGGAGCTGCGCCGGGCCAAGGACGCGCTCGCGCTCTCCCTCCCCCGCGCCTTCGAGACCCCGGGCCGGGTGGCGAGCCGGATGGCGACGCTGGAGGCGTTCGGGCTGCCGCACGACTACTGGGAGCGGTTCGCGGAGCGGGTGGAGGCGGTCACTCCGGAGGAGGTGCTGCGGGTGGCGCGGGAGCACTTCGACCCGGCGCGGCTGGTGACGGTGACGGTGGGGGGCGACGACGCGGAGGGGTGAGCCCGGAACGCACGCGCCCCCGCCCCCGGAGGTCCCGGGAACGGGGGCGGCGCCGACGGGAGGTCCGGTGCCGGCGCTACGCCTCCTTGCCGCCCCTCCATGCCGCGTCGTCGTCCGCCTCGAAGGTGGCGTCCACCGTCTCCGGCGCGGGAGCGGGGCGCGACCAGGTGGCCTGCCGCATCACCCCGTCCCATCCGCAGGACATGCACCAGCGCAGGTGCACGAAGCGGTGGAATGGTCGGAGGAGGCGGTTTCGGATCGGGATGGTGTCCGCGCCGCAGCGTGGGCAGTCCCGGCCGGAGGGGAGGAAGGCGACCAGCAGCGCGATGGGCGACAGCAGCATCGCGACCCAGAGTGCGACGATGAACATCCAGAACATGGGGACCTCCTTGCGGCGCGGCTCCGGGCTCCCGGAGCGTTGATGAACGGCGAAATCCGGGTGAGGGATTCACGGCTCCCGGAGCTTCCCCGCTTCACTCTGCCGCGGGTCGTCCTGCACCGCGCTCGCCGGTTGCGTCTTCCGACCAGGGAGCAATTTCCGCACCGTCCACCGACTGCTCACCTCCGGGCCTGCGGCCCACGCACCGGCGGCCCTCGACCGTCTTCTCAGCCCATGCCATGTCCGTGCCAGGAAGTCGCTTGAAACTCGTGCAGAGCCGCCGTGCCGACGCTCCGCGCTGACCCGCGCCACCCGGACCCGGAGATCATCCGCCGCGCCGCGGCCGTGCTGCGGCGCGGCGGCCTCGTCGCGTTCCCCACGGAAACGGTATACGGCCTGGGGGCGCACGCCATGGACCCGGCGGCGGTGGCGGGGATCTTCGCGGCCAAGGGGCGGCCCTCCTACAACCCGCTGATCGTCCACCTCGCCGACGCCGCCGACGCCCCGCGCCTGGCCGCGGAGTGGAGCGACGCCGCCGCGCGGCTGGCCGCCCGGTTCTGGCCGGGGCCGCTCACGCTGGTGGTGCCGAAGGCGCCGGAGGTGCCGGACGCCGTCACCGCGGGGCTCCCCAGCGTGGCGCTCCGCGTCCCCGCGCACCCCGTCGCGCACGCGCTCCTCCGCGAAGCGGGCATCCCCGTCGCCGCCCCGAGCGCCAACCGCTCCACGGAGGTGTCGCCCACCACCGCCGCGCACGTGGAGCGGAGCCTGGGCGACCGGGTGGAGCTGATCCTGGACGGCGGGCCCACCTCCGTGGGGATCGAGTCCACCGTGGTGAGCCTCACGGGCGCGGTGCCGGCGGTGCTCCGCCCCGGGACCATCTCCGTGGACGAGCTGCGCGCCACCGTCGGGGAGGTGGCGGCCCCGTCCGCGGCGCCGGACGGGAGGGCGGCGCGCCCCTCTCCCGGGATGCTGGACCGGCACTACGCCCCGCGGGCGGAGCTGCGCGTCTTCGACCCGGAGGACTTCCACGACCGCGACGACGCGGCCGTCCCGCGGCGGGGCGAGCGCACGGCGGTGCTGCTGTACCGCACCCGGTCGCATCCGCCGGGCGACGTGGTCCGGATGCCGGACGACCCGGCCGGGTACGCGGCCCGGCTCTACGCCACCCTGCACCGCCTGGACGACGAGGGCTATGCGCGGATCTGGGTGGAGCGCGTCCCGGACACCTCCGCGTGGGACGGCGTGCGCGACCGGCTGCGGCGCGCGGCGCACCGCGGATGAGGGCAGGTGTTCCCATCCGGCGCCGGTTGCGGTAACTTTTGGCCCCGTACCACCATCTGCCCGATGGGAGCATGCAGACACGCACTGAGCTGATCGAGGGGCTGCTCGCGCGGTTCCCCCACGTCCCCACCGAGGCGGTCCTCAAGGAGGACCTGCTCCGCACCGGGATGGCCTTCGACGACTCCGCCCTGACCGACAACCTGGACGGCGAGGTCAAGCCGAAGTCGTACTTCATCTTCAGCTTCGACCAGAAGCCGCTCCGCGAGCTGGGGCAGGCCCGCCTCCGCCGCCCCCCCGAGGAGGTTGCGCTCACCGGCGGCCCGTACGAGCTGCGGCGCACCATCGTGTCGGTGCGCACCAACCCGGACTCTCCCTACCGCGTCTCGCGCGCCGAGCACGGCGGGCTCACCCTGTCGCTCGAAGGGCGGCCGCTCGCGGAGGTGGGGCTCCCCCCCATGCCGGAGTACTACCGGCACGCCCTCGCCAACGGCAAGACGGTGATGGAGACGGCCCCCACGATCCAGTGGGGGTACCTGGTCTACCTGACCGTGCTCCGGCTGTGCCAGTACTTCGGCGCCAAGGAGGAGTGCCAGTACTGCGACATCAACCACAACTGGCGCCAGCACAAGCAGGAGGGCCGCCCCTACACCGGGGTGAAGCCGGTGGAGGACGTGCTGGAGGCGCTGGCGCTCATCGACCGCTACGACACCGCCCACACCTCGCGCGCCTACACCCTCACCGGGGGGAGCGTCACCTCCCGGGTGGACGGGCTGGGGGAGGCGGACTTCTACGGCCGCTACGCAGAGGCCATCGAGGAGCGCTTCCCGGGACGCTGGATCGGCAAGGTGGTGGCGCAGGCCCTCCCCAAGGCCGACGTGCAACGCTTCAAGGACTACGGGATCAAGATCTACCACCCCAACTACGAGGTGTGGGACAAGCGCCTGTTCGAGCTCACCTGCCCTGGCAAGGAGCGCTACGTCGGGCGCGAGGAGTGGCACCGGCGGATCCTGGACGCGGGGGAGGTGTTCGGGCCGCGCTACGTGATCCCCAACTTCGTGGCCGGGGTGGAGATGGCGAGGCCGCACGGCTTCGCGACGGTGGACGAGGCGATCGCCTCCACCGCCGAGGGGCTGGACTACTTCATGTCGCGTGGAGTGACGCCGCGCTTCACCACCTGGTGCCCGGAGCCGGCCACGCCGCTGGGCCGGGACAACCCCCAGGGCGCGCCGCTGGAGTACCACATCCGGCTCCTGGAGGTGTACCGCGAGACGCTGGAGAAGCACGGCCTGCAGCCGCCCCCGGGGTACGGCCCGCCGGGCCCGGGGAACGCGGTGTTCTCCGTCAGCTCGTTCATGGACACGCTGGCTGCCACCGAGGAGAACGCGGACGAGCTGATGGCCGCGGCCGCGGGCGACTGACCGCGGGGCGCCATTTCGGGCGAGGAAGGACCATACGGGACGGGGGAGCCGCTGCGGCTCCCCCGTCCCGTTCCTGCCCACGATCTCGTTGCCCGACCGGGTGGCGCGGGAGGTTTTCGACGCGGTGCTCCGGCAGGTGCCGTAGCTGGGGATCAGCGTCGTAGATTCGGTGCCAAACGGGGCTTTACAGGAGGACGCCGGCCGGGTACGCTTGGGTGGAGCAAACGCCAGCGGGAGAGCTTCGATGACGACGCTGCAGATCCGGCTCAGTGACGAGATGGTGCGGGAGATCGAGCGCATGGCCGGCGAGGCGGGCCAGGAGCGCGACGAGTTCATCGCCGATGCGCTCCGGCGCCACATTGCCGAAGCACGGGGAGTCTACCGTGCACGGATGGACGCGCGGTCCTTCGAGATGGTGCGGGAGCGCCTGCGGCCGTATGCCGAAGAGGCAGGATTCACGCGTGAGGAAGACATCCTCGCGGACGACACGTGAAGGTCTTCCCGGACACGAACGTCCTCATCAGCGCCTTCCTCAGCGACGGGACCTGCTACCGGTTGGTGCGGCAGATCATCACGGGGCCAGAGCACGAGCTGATCATCGGCGAGGTGGTGCTCGAGGAGGCGAAGCGGAAGCTTCGGCGCAAGATCAGGGCGCCCGAGCCGGAGATCGTGCACTTCGCGCAGGTGCTACTCGGGGGCGGCCTGCCATCGCCTGTCCCGGACCACACCGGGCCATTCGAGGTTCGCGACCCGGACGACGCATGGGTGCTCGCATCCGCCGTGGCCGCAGGCGCGGACGTGCTGGTGACCGGGGACCGCGATCTCCTGGACGTCGCAGGCGAGGTGGTGCACCTGCGCATCCTCTCCCCTCGAGAGCTGTGGGATCTGCTGCAGAACGGCTAGCTTTCTTTGATTCGCGCGGCCCAGGCTATGGCCGGAAGCGCAGCCCCACGTCGCCGCGAAGGTAGGTCACCGCGCCGCCCGCGAAGCCGCTGTCCGTGCCGAAGCGCACGTAGCTCAGCCCCGGCGTGAGCGAGAGCCGCCGGCCCAGCCGCACCTCCGCGCCGCCCCCCACCTCGAAGCCGAGCTCCCGGCCCGTCGCCCCCACCTGGCCCGGCCCTGTGCCGGGGCCGTCGTGCACGATGTCCGCGTCGTGGTAGACCACCCCGCCCCGCAGCCACGGCGCCGCGACGGCGGCCATGGGCAGAGCCACGCGCACGCCGGCGTCCACCCCGTCCGTGACGATGTCGATGGTCCCGAACTCCTCGATGTCGAAACGGGTGTAGCTGTACCCGACGTACGCCCCCACCCGCGGCGTCAGCTCCAGCGTGACGCTCCCGCCGAGCGTGTAGCCGCTCCCCAGCCCCTCGCCGATGTCGCTCCCCACCTCCCGGAAGTCGCCGAGCGGAAAGGCGAGCCCGCCACGAAGCTCCAGCGCCACTGGGAGCGGGAGCTGGGCGGCGGCGCCGCGGGGAGCGAGCGCCGCGCAGGCGGCGAGCAGAGCGCAGACGGTGCCTTTCACGATCCCTCCGTTGGTTTGCGTGGACGCTGCACCGGACAAACTGCGCCGCCCGGCGCCCCCGTACAAGGGAGCGCCGGGCGGCCTGCGTCCTGCCGGCTGCGGCGGCCCCGGACTACAGGCGCATGCGGAGCCCGACGTCGCCCTTGATGTAGCTCACGTCGCGGTTGGAGAAGCCCTCGTCCGTGTTGAAGCGCACGTAGCTGACCCCCGGCGTGAACGAGAGGGTCTGCCCCAGGCGGATCTCCACCCCGCCCCCGACCTCGAATCCGAGCTTGCGCTCGCTCACGTCGATCTCGCGCGGGTTGCTCTGCACCTCCTCGTCGAAGAGCACCTCCGCGTCGTGGTACACCAGCCCGCCCTTCACCCAGGGACCGATGCCGGTGGTGGTCGGCAGGGCCAGGCGCAGCCCCGCGTCGAAGCCGTCCGTCCTCAGGCCGATCTCCTCGAAGCCCTCCACGTCGAATCGAGTGAAGGTGTACCCGGCGTACACGCCGACCCGCGGCGCGACGTCGAGCGTCACGCTCCCGCCCAGGGTGTAGCCCGGCCCGAGCCCATCCCCGATGTCGTTGCCGACGTCGTTCAGCTCGCCGGTGGGAAACGGGAGCCCGCCCCGGATCTCGAGCGAGAGCGGGAGCGACTGGGCGGACGCCGAGCCGGCGATGGCGAGCGCCGCGAATGCGGCCAGCGTTCCAGACAGAATACCCTTCATGTTTCCTCCATTGGTTCCGTATACTATTGCCGCGCAACCACTTGCGTGCGACGGTCGCGCCCCCTTCTGCAAACTCCGGGCCACACCAAAAACAGGCGTTTGCGGAAAGGGTGGACGGTGCGGGAGATTCGACCGGCGCCGCGAGGGCGGGGCGAGGGCAGTTATCGGAGCTGGTCCGCGTAGGCCAGCACCTCCGGGTCCGCCTCGGGAGTCTGGGGGTCCATTCGCTCCAGGGTCTCGGCCACCACTTCCGCCACCAGCACGTCGCGCACGTGCTTGTCGTCCGCCGGGACCACGTACCAGGGCGCGTGCTCCGTGCTGCACCGCTCGAACACGTCGCGGTACGCCGCCGTGTACTCGTCCCAGAGCATCCGGTCCTCCAGGTCCGTCGGATCGAACTTCCAGCGCTTGTGCGGCCTGTCGAGGCGCTTCAGGAGGCGCCGCCTCTGCTCGTCGGACGAGACGTGCAGGAAGAGCTTGACGACGGTGATGCCGTTGCGGGCCAGGATCCGCTCGAAGTCGTTGATCTGCTCGTAGCGCCCCCGCCAGACCTCCTCCGGGACGAGGCGACGGACGCGCGCGGCGAGCACGTCCTTGTAGTGAGACCGATTGAACACGCCCACCTGCCCGAACGCCGGGACGGCCTGGTGGACGCGCCAGAGGAAGTCGTGCCGCCGCTCCACACCCGTGGGGGCGGCGAAGGAGGTGAGGGCGAGGCTCTGCGGGTTGACGGCGCCGAAGACGCGGCGGATGGTGCCGTCCTTCCCGCCGGTGTCGCGGGCCTGCAGGATGAACAGCGCCGCCCGGCTTCCCTCGGCGTACAGCGCCGTGGCGCTGCGCTCGATGCGGCCGAGCAGCTCGTCCAGGCGCTCCCGCAGCGCCGGCCCGGAGGGGAGCTCGCCCGGTGCGGCGGCGTCCTCGTCCCGCAGGGGCGGGACGGCTTCGGGACGGACGGGAGAGAGCAGCATGCGCGTCGTTCTCAGGGAGATCGAAAACGGCCCCGGGCTAGGTACGCCCGGGGCCGTGCAGCTTGCAGGCCAGCGGCGGGTGAGTCCGCCTCACACCAGCGGCATGGGCGTCGGCTTCTCGCCGGAGTAGTCGTAGAAGCCCTTCCCCGACTTCCGCCCGAAGTAGCCGAGCGAGACCATCCGCTTCAGCAGCGGCGGCGAGGCGTAGCGCTTCTCCTTGTACTCGTCGAACATGATGCCGCCGATCTTGTCCAGCGTGTCCAGCCCCACGAAGTCGCTGAGCACGAACGGCCCCATGGGGTAGCCGGTCCCGAGCTGCATCCCCTTGTCAATGTCCTCGATGCTGGCGACGCCCTGCTCCAGCGCGCGGATCGCGTCCATCATGTAGGGCACCAGCAGCAGGTTGACCACGAAGCCCGAGTTGTCCTTGCAGACGATGGGCTCCTTCCCCAGCGACTTCGCGAACTGGAAGGCCGTGTCGAACACCTGCGGGTCGGTGGCGATGGTCTTCACCACCTCCACCAGCTTCATCACCGGCACCGGGTTGAAGAAGTGCAGCCCCACCATCCGCTCCGGCCGCTTCGTGGCCGCCGCCATGTCCGCGATGGTGAGCGACGACGTGTTCGAGGCGAAGATCGTGTCCGGCCCGCACACGCCGTCCAGCGTGCGCCACATCTCGTTCTTGAGGTCCAGGTTCTCCACCACGGCCTCGATGATCAGGTCGCAGTCGGCCAGGTCCTCCAGCCGGGTGGTGCCGCGCAGGCGCCCCAGGGTGGCGTCGCGGTCCTCGGCGGCCAGCTTCCCCTTCTCCACCGCCTTTCCGAGCTGCTTCCCGATCCCCCCGATGCCGCGCTCGCAGAGCTGGTCCGAGACCTCGCGGACCACGGTGTCGTACCCCGCCTGCGCGCAGACCTGCGCGATTCCACTCCCCATGAGCCCGCACCCGAGCACGCCTACCCGCTTGATCTCCATCGAGCCTCTCCTCCGGGATGGTTTTGGTCGATTCAACTGCGTCGCTTGGGCGTGTCCCCCGCGTTGCGGGGGTCGGGCTGCGGCGCCGTAGGACGAGATACGACCTCGTCCAACGGCGGCGAGCCCGGCAAACTACGCCGGTCTCGCCCCTTCGGGCTCGCATCCCTCACGCAACCGCCCACGCGAGCCCCGCCCGCCTGCCGTCCACTTCCGCACTTCGCACTTCGCACTCCCCTTCAAATCCCCAGCTGCTTCCGCCAGTCCGGCTTCCCGGACGGCAGCCGCAGCTCGCCGTGCTCCAGGCGGTCCAGCAGCCCCTCCAGCTTGTCGTGGGTGGAGCGGGACACCGCGCCGAAGATCCCCCGCATCCCCGCCAGCATCCCCCCGAGCACCGGGATCGCGGTGAGCGCCAGGGGATCGACGATGGGGGTCACGAACACCGCGGTCGTGATCGCGGCCGCGGCGCCCCCGCCGCCCAGTGCCGCGCCCGCGAACAGGCCGCCGCGCATGGAGCCCAGGTCAGTGGACACCTCCACGAAGCAGGTGTCCTCGTCGATCGCGGAGACGGCCACGTCGAGCTGCGGCAGGTCGAGCGAGGCCTGCCGCTCCTGCATCTTCCGCATGGTGCGGCCCATCGCCGCGCCCATCCCCGTGGCGCGCACGTAGCGGGTGCGGTCGGGGAGGCGCCGCTGCACCACCATGTACTCGCATTCCACCAGGTACCGCTCCAGCAGCAGGCCCACCGCGGCGGCGGGGCGCCGGACCGTGCGGGCGGCGAGCACGGTCCTGGGACCCATCACCCGGGCGAGCACGCCCCGCTCCTCCGGGGCGCGGCCGCGCACGTCGGCGATGGCGCGGCGGACCGCCGCCGGCTCCAGCCCCAGCTCCCGCCCGATCCGCATCACTTCCGCCTCGGGGATCCCCTCGGCCTCGTCCCCTCCGGAGGCCGACTGGATCTCCACGGCGCGGCGGATGATGGCCTCCAGCTCCTGGCTGGAGACCCGCCGCGCCGGGAGGTTGCCGCCGGGGGGTGGGGTACGCTCGCTCATCGCCGTGTGCCGGACGGAAGGGGCCGCCGCGCCCCCGTGGACGCGGCGGCCCGCGCGGTCACTCCGGGAACGCCTCGACCACCACCGCGATCCCCTGGCCGCCGCCGATGCAGGCGGTCCCCAGGCCGAAGCGCTTCCCCTGCCGCCGCAGCTCGTGCAGGAGGTGCACCGTGATGCGGGCCCCCGACGCGCCCAGCGGGTGGGACACCGCGATGGCGCCGCCGGAGACGTTGGTCCGCTGGCGGTCCAGCCCCAGCTCCTTCTCCACGGCGCAGTACTGCGAGCCGAAGGCCTCGTTGACCTCCACCAGGTCCATCTGCCCCACGTCCATCCCGGCCTTCTTCAGCGCCGCGCGCGAGGCCGGCACGGGGCCGATCCCCATGTGCTTGGGCTCGACCCCCGCGAGGCCCCACGAGACCAGCCGGCCCATGGGCTTGACCCCGTTGCGGTCCGCCCAGGTGGAGGAGGCGATCATCACCGCCGCGGCGCCGTCGCCGATCCCGGAGGCGTTCCCGGCGGTCACCGTGCCGCCCTCCTTGAAGTACGGCTTCAGCTTGCCGAGCGCCTCCAGCGTGGTCTCGGGGCGCATGTGCTCGTCCGCCGCGAACTGCGTCTCGCCCTTGCGGCTCTTCAGCGCGACGGGGACGATCTCCCGTTCGAAACGGCCCTCCTGCCACGCCTGGTGGGCGCGCTGCTGCGACCCGTGCGCGAACCGGTCCACCTCCTCGCGGGTGATCCCGTAGTGGTCGGCCAGGTTCTCCGCCGTCACCGCCATCGAGCAGCCGGCGAAGGGGTCGGTGAGCGACTCCCAGAGCAGGTCCTCGTAGAACTTGCCCGCGGGCCCGAGCCGCTGGTCGCCCCAGCGGGCGCCGCGGATCACGTGCGGGGCCTGGCTCATGGACTCCGTGCCGCCGCAGAGCGCCACCTCGGCCTCGCCCAGCAGGATCTCCATCGCGCCCGTGACGATGGCCTGGAAGCCGGAGCCGCAGAGGCGGTTGATGGTCAGCGCCGGGGTGTCGAGCGGGAGCCCCGACCGCAGCCCCACGTGGCGGGCCAGGTAGATGGCGTCCGCGGAGGTCTGCAGCGCGTTGCCGAAGACCACGTGCCCCACCTCCTCGGCGGGGACGCCCGAGCGCTCCAGCGCGCCCTTGGCCGCGAACACCCCCAGGTCGGTGGCGGAGAAGTCCTTGAGCGCGCCGCCGAACGTGCCCATCCCGGTGCGCGCGGCGGAAAGGAATACGACGTCTACGTCCTTGCCCTGAGTACCCATTCCGGATCTTCTCCCCTGGGTGCGAGTACAAGTGAAAGGTTTCACAATATGCCCGGCCCGGAAGCGGCTCGTCAAGCACGCGCCCGGCCGGAGGGAGCATCGCGGGACCCGGGGGTGGAGCGATCCGCCGGCGCCGCTTATCTTTCGTCACGGACCAGGGATCGGCGGCACCGGCCCACCGGTGCGGGCCGGTTTTCCGGCTTCGCCGCCCGGGGCTTCAGCGCGCCCGCGCGCGTGCCGATCCTCCACCGTGGTCCCCCGCGCCTCCCGCTCAACCCCCGCTTCGTGATCCGCCGTATGTCGCCTCCCGTGATCGAAGACGCCGTGCACGCCGCCTCGCTCCCCGCCCACTCGGACGAGCAGGCCCCGCGCCCCTCCGCGCTCCTGGAGCGCCTCCGGCAGCACCGCTCGCTCCTGCAGCGGATCGGGCTCGCCGCCACGATCGCGGTGGTGGTGGGGCTGGTCGCGTGGGGAATCTCGCCTCCGGCTACCGCGGCGGCGGAGGTCGGCTACTCCGAGCTGCTGCGGCGCATGTCCGCGGGCGAGGTGGCGGAGGTCACGGTCATCCCGGGGCGGGAGATCCGCGGCGAGTGGTCCGCCCGGGGCGTCCCCGCGGCGAAGCTGGAGGGCGCCGACTTCGTGGTCACGTACCCGCTCGCCTCGATCGACGCACTCGCCGAGCGCGCCGAGGCGGCGGGGGTGGAGGTCACGCTGCAGGCCCCCTCGCGGAAGAACCCCGCCCGGGACGCCCTTACGCTCCTGCTGCAGATCGGGATCGTGGCGGCGATCGGCTACTTCCTGTTCCAGCACTTCCGCGGGCACCAGGGCTCCGACCTGGGCGAGGCGGCGAAGTCGTCCACCACCTTCGACGACGTGGCGGGCACGCAGGGCGCCGCCGAGGAGCTTCAGGAGCTGGTGGAGTTCCTGAAGCGGCCGGCGGCGTTCGCGGCCGTCGGCGCGCGGATCCCCAAGGGCGCGCTCCTGGTGGGCCCCCCGGGGACCGGGAAGACGCTCCTCGCCCGCGCCGTCGCCGGCGAGGCGGACGTCCCCTTCTTCTCCATCTCCGGATCGGAGGTGACCGGCTTCATCGTGGGGCTGGGCGCGCACCGGCTGCGCTCCCTCTTCAAGAAGGCGCGCAAGAAGGGCGGCGTGATCTTCATCGACGAGATCGACGCCCTGGGCGGGAAGCGCGGCCGCAACCAGTCGCACAACGAGGACGACCGCACCCTCAACCAGCTCCTGGTGGAGATGGACGGCTTCACCCCCTCCGACGGGGTGGTGGTGATCGCCGCGACGAACCGCGCCGAGGACCTGGACCCGGCGCTGCGGCGCCCCGGCCGCTTCGACCGCACCATCAGCGTGGGGCTCCCCACCGCGGAGGGGCGCGAGGCGATCCTCCGGCTCCACGCCGAGCGGCGCCGCATCCCCCTGCACCCCGAGGTGGATCTGGCGCGGCTCGCCCGGCTCACCCCCGGCTCCAGCGGCGCCGAGCTGGCGAACCTGCTCAACGAGGCCGCCATCCTGGCCGCCCGCGAGCGCGAGCCGCGGATCCGCTGGGCGCACCTGGAGGCGGCGCGCGACCGCTTCCTCCTGGGGAAGGAGCGGGTGGGCTTCACCGCGCTCCGGGCGGAGTGGAACACCGTGGCGTACCACGAGGCCGGGCACGCGCTGGCCGGCGTGGTCTGCTGCCCGGAGGACGGGCTGCACAAGGTGACCATCCAGCCGCGCGGGCAGGCCATGGGGGTGGCCTTCTTCTCCCCGGACTCGGACCGGCACCTGTACCGCCGCCGCTACCTGGAGGGACAGATCGTCAAGGGGCTGGCCGGGCGCGCGGCCGAGGAGATCGTCTTCGGCGCCGACGCGGTCACCAACGGCGCCGGGCACGACCTGGTGCAGGCGAACTCCATCGCCCGCAAGATGGTGTACCAGCTCGGAATGGGCGAGGAGACCGGGCTCCTGATCCACGACGGCCAGCCGGGCTCCCTGAGCGGCGAGGCGCAGGCCCGGATGGACCGCGAGGTGAAGACGCTCCTGGAGGCGCGCTACCGCGACGCCCTGGAGGTGCTGCACGCCAACCGCCCCGCACTGGAGGCGCTGGCCCAGGCGCTCCTGGAACGGGAGACGCTGGACGGGCCGGAGGCGGTGCGGATCATGGAGGAGGCCGGGCTGGCGCGCTGCTGGCGCGCCGCCAACCCGGCCGACGGCGAGCACCGCGTGGCGGGACGGCTCGCGGAGATGACCGCGAAGCTGTAGCGGTCCGGGGGCGCGCTTGCCAGCCCCGCCGCGGCCCCCTAGCTTCCGGCGCGGAAACGGGCCCGGACCCTGGAACCCAGGGTCCGGGCCCTTCCTCTGCCGCCGATCCCGACCGCGCACCGCCCGGCGAATGCTCTACGACCTGCTCCGCCCCCTGCTCTTCACCCTCCCCGCGGAGACCGCACACGGTCTGGCTGCGGGGGCCATGGACGCGGCGCTCGGCACCCGCCCGGCGCGGGATGCGGCGCGCGCGGCGCTCGCGGTGGAGGATCCCGCGCTTGCGGTAACGCGCTGGGGGATCCGCTTCCCCAACCCGGTGGGGCTCGCGGCGGGGTTCGACAAGTCCGGCGCCCACTTCAACGCGCTGGGTGCGCTCGGCTTCGGGTTCGTGGAGATCGGCACGGTCACGGCGCTGGCACAGCCCGGCAACCCCCGGCCCCGCCTCTTCCGCCTCCCCGCCGACGGCGCCCTCCTCAACCGCCTGGGCTTCAACAACCCCGGGGCGGAGGCGGTGTCGCGGCGGCTCGCCCGCACCCCCATAGAGCCCGTCCTCGGCATCAACCTGGGGAAGAGCAAGGCCACCCCGCTGGAAGATGCCACCGGCGACTACCTGCGCAGCCTGGAGCTCCTGGAGCGCTTCGCCCGCTACCTGGTCGTCAACGTCAGCTCGCCCAACACGCCGGGGCTGCGCCAGCTGCAGGATGCCGGGCCGCTGCGAGAGCTGCTGCGCACCCTGCGCACGCACGCTGCCGAGCGGGCCCACGC
>DASYWD010000338.1 GCA_035936415.1 Longimicrobiaceae bacterium | reverse complement strand
CCGCGGGGGGCCGGGCCGCGCTTCTGGTTTCGTTCGTTTCCACCTTCTATAGACGCTCTCCACGCCTGGCCTAACCTCGCGCACGTACCCCCGTTTAGCTCCGTCCACCCCCCGCGGGAGAGTTCCGAAAACCCTCCTAGGGGGTATCAGACGGGTACGGTCTTTGCGAGCTGGAGAAGGTGCTTGACCGCAACATATGGGGGGTGTAGCTTGTGCCTCCCCAACATGTGGTGCCCCGTGGGACGCTGCAGGCGCATGTCAAGCAACGAGGCCGGCTTAGGGCCTCTCGCGGATAGTCCGAGTCCTTTTTCACCCGATTCGAGGAGCCCCTCCATGAACCCTCCCCTCACCGTTCCGTCCGTGGTCGACCCGCGCACGCGCGTCGACCTGCCGCCGGCCGAGCTGTCGCAGAACGCCCGCACGGTCCTGAGCAAGCGGTACCTGAAGAAGGACGACGGGGGGAAGCCGGTGGAGGACCCGGAGGAGATGTTCTGGCGCGTCGCCCGCACCATCGCCGCCGAGGACGCCCGGTACGGCGCCACGGACGATGAGGTGGAGGCGCTGGCGCGCGAGTTCTACGCGCTGATGACCACGCGGCGCTTCGAGCCCAACTCGCCCACGCTGATGAACGCGGGGCGCCCGCTGGGGCAGCTCTCCGCCTGCTTCGTGCTCCCCGTGGAGGACGAGCTCTCCAACGGCGAGAACGGGATCTACGACACCCTGCGCTCCATGGCGCTGGTGCACCAGTCGGGCGGCGGGACGGGCTTCGGCTTCTCGCGCATCCGCCCCTCGGGCGACATCGTGAAGTCCACCACCGGGGTGGCGTCGGGGCCCGTCTCCTTCATGAAGCTGTACGACGCCTCCACCGAGGTGGTGAAGCAGGGCGGCACCCGCCGCGGGGCCAACATGGGAATCCTGCGGGTGGACCACCCGGACATCATGGGGTTCATCGACTGCAAGCAGGACCTGACGCAGGTCACCAACTTCAACATCTCCGTGGCGGTCACCGACGCCTTTATGCAGGCGGTGGAGCGCGGCGAGGAGTACGACCTGGTGAACCCGCGCACCGGCGCGGTCGCGGGCCGGCTGGACGCGCGCGCGGTGTGGGAGAAGGTGGTGGAGAACGCCTGGCGGACGGGTGAGCCGGGGGTGTTCTACATCGACCGGGCCAACTTCTACAACCCGGTGCCGCACCTGGGCGACTACGAGGCCACCAACCCGTGCGGGGAGCAGCCGCTGCTGCCGTACGACGTCTGCAACCTGGGCTCGGTGAACGTGGGCGCCTTCGTCCGCGAGGACATCCCCGCGGACGCCCCCTGGTACGAGAAGATCGACTGGAAGGAGTACCGCCGGGTGGTGCGCCTCTCGACGCACTTCCTGGACAACGTGATCGACGCCAACCAGTACCCGCTCCCGCAGATCACGGAGCTGGCGCAGAACATCCGCCGGATCGGGCTGGGGGTGATGGGCTTCGCGGACCTGCTGGTGCGCCTGGGGATCCCCTACAACTCCGAGGAGGGGGTGGAGATCGGCCGGCGCATCATGGAGTTCATGGACGAGGAGTCCAAGCGCGAGTCGGAGAACCTGGCGGAGGGCCGCGGCGTCTTCCCGGAGTGGGAGCGCTCCATCTGGGGGCCGGACGAGACGTGCGCCCGCGCGCCCAACGGCGACCGGATCCGCCCGGAGCGCCGCCTGCGCAACTGCAACGTCACCACCGTGGCGCCCACGGGGACCATCTCCATCATCGCGGGGTGCTCTTCCGGGATCGAGCCGCTCTTCGCGGTGGCGTTCATGCGCAACCAGGCGGGCGTGATGATGCCGGACGTGAACGACGACTTCGTCGCCATCGCCCGCGCCGAGGGGTGGTACTCGGACGACCTGATGAAGCGGATCGCGGAGCAGGGGCACATCCACTTCCCGGAGGTCCCGGAGCGGGTGCAGCGCGCCTTCGTGACGGCGCACGACATCACGCCGGAGTGGCACGTCCGCATGCAGGCGGCCTTCCAGGAGCACACGGACTCGGCCATCTCGAAGACGACCAACTTCCCGCACGAGGCCACCGTCGAGGACGTGCGGAAGATCTACGAGCTGGCCTTCAAGCTCGGCTGCAAGGGCGTCACCGTGTACCGCGACGGCTCGCGCGACGGCCAGGTGCTCTCCACCGGCGCCACGAAGACGCCGGCGCAGCAGGCGGAGGACACGGCGAAGGTGGCGGAGGCGCGTGAGCGCGTGGCGAAGCTGGAGGCGGAGCTGCGGGCCACCCGCGAGGCGCTGGCCCGCGCGGAGGCGCAGGCGCAGCGGGTGCACCGCCACAAGCGGAAGCGGCCGGCGGTGCTCAACGGCACCACGCGCAAGATGTCCTCGCCGCTGGGCGACGTGTTCGTGACCATCAACGAAGACACGAACCGGCAGCCGTTCGAGGTGTTCGCCACGCTGGGCAAGGCGGGGAGCATCGCCATGGCGGACGTGGAGGCCATCGGCCGCCTGATCTCGCTGGCGCTGCGCTTCGGGGTCCCGGTGGCGGACGTGCACACGCAGCTCCGCGGGATCTCGTCGGACCGGGCGATCGGGTTCGGGGCCAACAAGGTGCACTCGGTGCCGGACGCCATCGCGCAGGCCATCGCGCTGCGGGAGCAGGAGAAGGCGGGAATCCAGGAGGAGCTGATCCCGGAGCTCGCGCCCGCGGCGAACGGCGACGCGGCGGTGGCCCCGGCCACGCAGGCGGCAGTGCAGCTCCCGCTGGGGGCGTACGACCAGAGCGAGACGTTCATCGGCACGTGCCCGGACTGCTCCAGCCAGCTGGAGTTCGCGGAGGGGTGCCAGAAGTGCCACGTCTGCGGGTACAGTGAGTGCGGCTGATGGGCTGAGGGTGTGATCCAGGTCCCACTGCCGTGAGGCAGCGGGTGGGTGGGGTGGGGTGGGGTAGCAGTTGGGTGGTGGGGTTGGGAGGGGGGTGAGGGGTAGGGTGGGGGCGGTATGGTTCGGGGAGGGGTCTCCGGCTTCGGCTGGGGGCCCCTCCGTTTGCGTGGTGGTAGGCAGACGTTTAGGTCAGTGATGACCGCCGGATCCCTGCCGCTTCCAGTCAGCCATAGCTGTAACAAATTCTCGAGCAGGCTGAAGCTCGCCGTCCGCCAGATCCTTAGTCGTTAGCAACTCGTTTACCCACTTTGGACCGTGGCCTGGAACAGTCTTCACAAACTGCTCGAGCTCACCGACATCCACAACGAACAGTCCGATTGCGCGAAGCCCCTTCATGAGCCTCTCCACAGCCTGCGACGGGTTCCCATTTGGCACGAAGGCCTTCCCTGTCTGCTTCGCCAGAGACCACGGCGAGGATCGAGCGAGCACCGCAAGGACAGCGCGCCGCGCATTTTCCGGGAAGACGGGCTCGGCCGCTCCGGCGAGAATCGGTTCGATTTCTCGCCGCACATCGGCGGTAGCCAGCTCAGGTCTCTTAGCATCGATCGAGTTCTTCACCTGCCGCCAATCCGCCTGTAAGGCCGCCCAGTCCCCGCCGAGAGCGGTGATAATGGCTGACAGAGGGTGGACTTCGCTGAGCACGTCGAAGTCTGCAACAGCGATCACGGGCACGGCAAGCCGGCGGAGCGCCGCGATAGCGGTAGGCAGCCGTGCCTTGCCGCCGCAATGCGTGAACATGATGTCTGGGCGCACAGCATTCTTCCCCTTCCCCTCAATGACTGCATCGAGCACGGCGGCATAGAAGCGGTTGTCCGAATCGCTCTCGCACAGGATTACCTTCTCGTGGAAAATGCCGTCAAGTATATTGGAGTACCTGAGTAGAGGGTCACTCCAAAATTCTTGCAGCTCGATCGGACTGAGTTCACGAGCTACGTTGATCTCATCAACTCTGTGGAGTCGGATGATTCTTAAGCTTCCTCCACCCGCGTCAAGCATACCGCGGAGAACGTCCCCGCTATGCGTGGAGATGAACATTTGTCTGTGTGCTCGCCTATCTCGCACCAACATGCGGCCAAGCAGCCGCGCCTGGGGAGGGTGGAGAAATGCTTCTGGTGTAGTGTGATGGTAATCGCCTGACAGGGGGCCACAAAGAAGGACGGTGACCATCCGTCCCCGCCGGGATAGCTTGAGGGTGCTCTGTTCCACTCAAGAACCCGGAGATCCGAATGACCACCGTCCAGGCAGACAAGATA
>DASYWD010000337.1 GCA_035936415.1 Longimicrobiaceae bacterium | reverse complement strand
GGCCCACGCACCGGCGCCGCCTTCCGGGCCGGCGGCCACCGCCGCGGCCAGGCGGGCGGCGTGGGCGAGGAGCGCGTCCACGTCCAGGCCCAGGTACGCCGGGCGGTACGGCGCCAGCTCGCGCTCGGTCTTGCGGAGCTGCGCGGCGACGCCGCGTGCGTTGCCTCGCTCCACGTGCACCCAGGCGCTGGCGAGGAGGATCAGCCCCTTGTAGAAGCCGCTCCGCCCCCGCCGCCAGGGCGCCTCCAGGACCTCGTGGCTCTCCCAGAACTCGCCGCGGCCGAATCGGTCCGCGAACTCCCGGAGCGCGGCGGGGACCCCGGGCCCCGGCGTCACCCCGCGGGCGGGGCGGGAGGGAGGCGCAGCCGGAAGGTGCTCCCCTCGTCCACCGTGGAGTCCACCCGCAGCGAGCCCCCCAGGATCTCGGCCAGGCGCCGGGAGATCGGGAGGCCCAGCCCCGTCCCGCCGCCCTCGCGCGTCTCCACCTGCTCGAACTCGTGGAAGATCCGCTCCAGGTCCGCGGGGGCGATCCCCCTCCCGTGGTCCGCCACACGTACCTCCACCCCGCCGTCGGGCGTGGGATCCCATCCCAGCTCGATCGGCTTCCCGTCCCCGAACTTGGCGGCGTTGGAGAGGAGGTTGAGCAGGATCTGCCGGAGGCGCCGCGGGTCCGTGGAGACGGCGTGCGGCTCCGCCGCGCCGGCCACCTCGATGCGGGAGCCGTGCTGCTCCGCCAGCGACCGGACCGTGTCCGCCACCTCCTCCAGCACGGTGGGGAAGGGGGTCCGCTCCACCTGCAGCTCGATGCGCCCGGCCTCGATCTTGGCCAGGTCCAGGACGTCGTTGACCAGCTCCAGCAGGTGCTGCGCGGCCCGCTGCGAGCGGGTGAGCCCGTACTCCTGCCGCTCCTGCAGGGGGCCGTAGATCCCGTCGAGGAGGAGGGCGTTGTACCCGATCACCGCGTTGATCGGGGTGCGCAGCTCGTGGCTCATGGCCGCGTAGAAGCGGCTCCGGGTGCCGAGGGCGGCCTCCAGCTCGCGGGTGCGCTGCTGGAGCTCGTCGTTGAGCAGCTCCAGCTCGGCCGCCTGCTCCTGCAGCTCGGCGGCCTGGGTCTCCAGCTCCGCCTGGGCGCGGCGCTGCTCGGTGAGGTCGTGCACGATGACCGAGCGGACGTTCTGGCCGTCGGCGTCCACCGGGGCCACGATCAGCTCCCCGGTCCCCTCCTCGCCGCCGGCTCGCCGGAAGCGGAGCTCCGCCCGGCGGATGCCGCCCGCGCGGGCGAGGAGCCGCTCCACGGGGGCGGGGTCGTCCGGGGCGAGGACCTCGGCGAGGGGGCGCCCCGCCACCTCGTGCGCGGGGCGGCCGAGCACCCGCTCCGCGGCGGGGTTCCACGAGAGGATCCGCCCCGCTTCGTCCACCGAGAGCACGGGGTCCGGGACGGACTGGAGGAGCGAGGCGAGGTAGGCGTCGGAGAGCCGGGTCCGCTGGACGCGCGCGGGGGCGGCGGCCAGGCTCCGCTCGATCCCGGGGCGTACGGCGCGGTAGCGGCGCCGCTGGCGGGTGACGTCGCCCGCGCGCTCCACCAGCGAGGCGTTCAGCTCGGGCGGCTCCACCAGCCACACCTCTCCCAGCCCCGGGAGGAAGAGCAGGGCGTGCTGCAGCCGCGCCTTTCCGTCGGCGGGGGCCACCACCACCACCTGCAGCGTCGGGTCGGCGGCGTGGATCCTCCGGGCGACCCCGGGGGCGTCGCGGACCGTGCCGTCCACGACCGCGCACGCCGCCTCCCGGAGGGCCCCGCGTCCCACCTCCGCCGCGAGCTCGGCCGGGCGCGCCTCGTGGACCGGGCCCAGGGCGCCGGCCCACGCGGGGCTCTGGTCGGCCACCAGGAGCGCGTGCCCGGCCATGGCGGTCACAGGAGCGGCTGTCCCAGGAGCGCGCGCCCCACCCAGGTCTTCAGGATGTCGGTGGTGGGGGCCATGACGTGGCTGGCGCGGGCGTCGCGGAGGAGGCGCGCCAGCGTGCCGTTCTCCCGGTACCCGGAGCCGCCGCAGAGGGTCATGGCCTCGTTGGTGAGCAGCACCGCGGTGTCCCCGGCGGCGGCCTTGCAGGCCAGCACCTCCGGGAGTGCGTCGGGGTCTCCGGCGTCGGCGCGGGCTGCGGCGGCGTGCACCAGGTGGCGCGTGCGCGACAGCTCGGTCCACAGCTCGCCCAGGCGGTGCGCCAGCACGGGGGAGCTCCCCAGCAGCTCGCCGGAGTGCGCGTAGCGGCGCGTCCCCAGGTGCTCGCGGGCGATGGCGAAGGCGGCGGAGGCCACCCCCAGGTAGGTGCCGGCCATCGCCATGAGGAAGTAGGGCGCCACCACCTCGAACACGTACCAGAGCTGGTCGCCCTCCTCGCCCAGGAGGTTGCCGCGGGGGACGGGGACGTCCTCCAGCCGGACGGTGCGGGAGCTGTTGCCCCGCATCCCCAGCCCCGCCCAGGGCTCCTCCCAGCGGAGCCCCGGCGTCCCCTCGTCCACCAGCACGCAGCTGAAGGTCCCCTCGCCGGCTCCCTCCTCGTCCGGGGCCGCCACCGATACCACGTACGAGTCGGCCTCGCCGCCGTTGGTGACGAAGCTCTTGGTGCCGCGCACGAGGTAGTGGTCGCTCTCGGGGAGGACGAGCGACTGGGGGAGGTAGAAGTGGATGCCCGTCCCCGGCTCGCTCAGCGCCAGGGTGGTGACGTGCTCCCCCCGCGCGATGGGGACGAGGTACGCCTCCTTGTGGTGATCGGTGGCCTTGGCGGCGATGACCGCGGTGCCCACGCAGTGCATGGCGTAGCACATGGCGGCGGAGGCGCTCCCCTGCGCCAGCGTCTCCGACAGCGCCACCAGGCCGCTGAGCCCCTCGCCGTGGCCGCCGAGATCCTCCGGCACGTGCAGCCCCATGAGCCCGGCGTCCGCGAGCGCGCGCATGGCGGGCCCGGGCCACCGGGCGTCCCGGTCCTCGGCCTCCGCGTTGGGGGCGGCTACGGTCTCGGTGACCTCGCGCGCGCGGGCGACCAGCTCACGCAGGCGGGAGGAGGACGTCAGCTCCATTGGAAGCCGGATCGGGTGCGTCGCGGCGGCGCGCGCTGCGCGCAGCGGGAACAGGGAATGGAAGCTCCGCTCCCCGTCCCGGCAAGTCTCCGGCCAGGACCCGACCCCCGGACGCGGCTATTCGCTACGGATCCGGACCGCCGCCGCGAACATGGCGGGGGCGACGTTTCCTCCGAGCGCGGCGCCCAGCCAGGCGGAGGCGTTGAGGTCCACCACCAGCGTCTCCCGGGTGCGCTCCGGCTCCAGGGCGACGGCGCGCTCCACGACCACGCTGTCGCCGGCGGGGATCGCCACCCGGACGGGACCCAGGAGCGGGAGCCCGCCGATCGTGAGCCCGCCGGTGACATCCGCGGCCACGCTCGTGAACACCACCCGGGCCCGCGTATAGCGCACCGGCGGGACGAGCGCACGGGAGAGCGTCGCCCGGTCGGTCCCGTCCAGGCGGACCCGCACCTCCCGCGGCTGCTCGGTGAGCGGAACGGCGCGCCCGTCCTCCGCCACCAGCGACGCCCGCGCGGTGAAGGACAGCGTCCCCTGCGGGACCGCCACGCTCCACCGCGCGCCCCCGGCCGCGGCACGCGAGGCGGAGCCGTCCGGGGTGCCGTCGCCCACGGCCACCGTCTCCACCTCCTTGTATCCGCCCGCGATCGCATCCCTGCCGCACCCGGCGGCGAGGAGCGCAACGAGGAGGAGGGCGATCTTACGCATCTGCATCGTTTGCTCCCGGTTGGTCTGTCCGTGTCGGTCCCTGCGCGGGCGCCGCGCTCCCCGTGATCCGGGCCAGCTCCGCACGGGCGCGGCTCAGCTCCGGCCCCATCCCCAGCCGCTCGTAGAGCGCCAGCGCTTCCCGCAGGCGCTCGGCGGCGGATTCCGGGCTCCCCTGCGCGGCCTCGAAGAGGGCGTACTCGTGCTGCGTGGCCGCCAGCTCGACGAGCGGCGCGCCCCGCTCGCGGCAGAGGTCGAGCGCCTGCTCGTAGAAGAGGAAGCCCTCCGCGTCGCCGCGGGCCCGGGCAATCGCGCCGAGCATGCGGTACAGGTCGAGGAGCAGGTAGATCGTCCGGTGGACGATGGCGGTCTTCTCCAGCTCCCTCGCGACCGCTTCCGCCTCGACGAGCCGCTCCTGCTGCAGGAGGGACTCGGCGAGGTTGAGGAGCGCGATCCCCCGGTCCTGGGGGGTGCGGGCGGATTCCAGCGCCTTCCGGAATGCGTCCTCCGCCTCGCGCGGGAGCTCCCGCGCCATCCCCACCCGCCCACGCGCGTTGGACAGGAAGAAGGGGCCGCGGGGATCGTCCAGGGCACGCACCACCCCCTCCGCGCGGTCGAGCCAGGCGGAGCTCTCCGCCACGTCCCCCGAGCGGAGCTCCACGACCGACAGGTTGTTGTAGAGCTCCCAGAGCATCCGCGACGGCGTCCCGGTCTCCAGGTGCGCCAGCCCCCGGAGGTACCACTCCCGCGCACGCTCCCAGAGGCCCTGGTCCATGTACACGTTCCCGGCACCCTGGCAGGCGACCACCATCCCCCCGGCGTCCCGCATGGCCTCGGCGGAATCGTACCCCCTCCGGTACAGGTCGAGCGCCTCCTCCAGCCTCCCCCGCGCCCTCGCCACCCGCCCGAGGCGCCTGAGCGCAAGTCCCTCGGCGCGTCGGTCGCGGGGCTTTCGGCCCAGGTCGAGCGCCTTGCGGTAGTATCGCTCGGCGGCCTCCAGCCGCCCCTCGGCCTCCTCCAGCTCCCCGGCGGACACCAGCGCCCCCGCCGCCTCCGCCTCGTCCCCGTCCTTCAGCGCGCGGAGCGCGCGGACGGTATGGCGCAGCACCGCCTCGGTCCGCGCCCGCACCCGCTCCGCCAGCGCGCTCACCTGCTCGTCCAGAGCGCCGGTGTCGGCCAGGCGGGTGTCGAGCGTGGCGTACGCCTCGGAGGCGGCCCACGCCCGCTCCGCGTCCTCCCGCGAGGCGCCGATCAGCGCGTCCCGGAGCGGCGCCAGCTCGTCGCTCTCCGGGATCGCGCCGAGCGCCTGGTCCAGCCGGAGGCGTCGCGGGCTCATGGGCGGTGCGCGGCGTGGAAGGGGTGCCCCGGCCGGGCCGGGGAGCGGTTCGCCCCGCGGAGAAGGCAGGACGCGTTCCGCCTGCGCGGAACGCGGAAAGCCAGCCCCGGCGCGGGCTTCCGGCGAGCGGCCACGAGGCGCGCTCCCGCCGGGCGCCACAAAATGCGGCGCGCTGCCCGAAAAGGCGGCACGCCGGTCACGGGCGCTCCCCCGGCTCTATGATTCCGTACTCCAGCGCCTTGCGGGAGACGGTGTTGCGGTGGACGCCCAGGATCTCCGCCGCGCGCCCCAGGTGCCCCCCGGTGTGCTCCAGCACGCGCGCGAGGTGCAGCGCCTCCATCTCCACCATGGAGAGGGTGGGGGCGTAGCCGGGGAGCGCCGCGCCGCCGGAGCCCGCGGGCGCGGCGCGGCGGTCGGTCTCCACGTGCTCCGGGAGGAGGACCTCGCCGGGGGCGAGGAGCACGGCGCGCTCCAGCACGTTGCGCAGCTCGCGCACGTTCCCCGGCCAGGCGTGCGCCTCCAGCCGCTCCAGCGCGGCGTGGCCCAGGGCGCGGAGCGGCCGGGCGTGCTCCCGCGCGAAGCGCGCGGCGTAGTGCAGCGCGAGGGCGCGCAGGTCGCCGGTTCGCTCGCGGAGCGGCGGGAGGTGCAGGCGGACCACCGCCAGGCGGTAGAACAGGTCTTCCCGGAACTCGCCGGCCTCGATGAGCGCGGGGAGGTCGCGGTGGGTGGCGGCCACCACGCGCACGTCCAGCGGGATGCGCTCCTCGCCGCCCAGCCGCTCCACCTCGCGCTCCTGCAGCGCGCGGAGGATCTTGGCCTGGAGCACCAGGCTCATGTCGCCGATCTCGTCCAGGAAGAGCGTCCCGCCCCCCGCCCGCTCGAAGCGCCCCACCTTGCGGGCTACGGCCCCGGTGAAGGCGCCCTTCTCGTGCCCGAACAGCTCCGACTCCAGCAGGTCCTCCGGGATGGCCGCGCAGTTCACCGCCACGAACGGTCCGGCCGCGCGCGGGCTCATGCGGTGCAGCGCCCGCGCGACCAGCTCCTTCCCCGTCCCCGACTCCCCGGTCACCAGCACCGTCGCCGCGCTGGGCGCCACCCGCCCCACCGTCTTGAACACCTCCACCAGCGCGCGGCTGGAGCCCACCAGCTCGTCCGCGGTGTCCCCGTCCGGGAGGGGGATGGCGGCGCCGTCGGCCTCCGCGGCGCGGAGGGCGCGGACGACGTCGTCCGGCTCCGGCGGGGAGAGGAGCAGCTCGGCCGCCCCGAGGCGGGTCGCCTCCATCGCCAGGCGGAGCGAGGGCGCGGCCGCCAGGAGGAGCAGCGTCCCCGCGTTCGCCTCCCCCGCGATGCGCGGCACCAGCGCCTCGTCCCCCTCCAGCAGGTCCACGACGAGGAGCGTGGCCGTCCACGGACGCTCCGCCAGCGCCCGGAGCCCCTCGCCGAGCCCCGCCGCGGCCGTCAGCTCCGCCCCGAGCGCCGCGGCCGCCCGCCGCACGCTCTCGCGCTCCTCCGTCCCCCCGCCGATCAGCAGAAGTGCCTCGCGCCGTCCCGCCACCTGGATCCGTGGGTGCGTGTTTTCACAAAATGCGACGAGCCGCTTTTCGGTGTGCTGTAAAATGTAGCATGCGATCTGCCGGGACGCACCTCCTCCGGGGAGAAATCCAGCAACGGCGCGGGATTCCGCCGCGGCATCCCCCCTGCCTTACCCCGGGGCGTGACCGGCGGCGCACCGGGGGTCGGGGCGCCGAAGCAGACCCCGAGAACGGAGACACGATGATGCGGCGCATTGCGAAGACGGTGGTGGCGGGCGTGCTGGCCCTGGGGCTCGCGGCCTGCGAGGACACGGCGGGTCCGGGCGGCGAGGCGACGATGCGGGTGTCCGCGCGCGGCGACGGCGGGCCGGCGGCGAGCCGCGTAGCGGGAGACGGGACGGCCTTCTCCCAGGCGCTGGGCTCGGCGGAGGGGACGGTGGAGTTCCGGGCGCGGGTGTACGTCCGCACGGAGGCGGGGAGCTGGGTGGAGCTGACCCGGCGGAGCGCGGAGCGGGTGACGGTGGACGCCTCCGGCCGCGGCGAGGCGAAGGCGTTCGCGACGGCGGGGGTGCGGGCGACCGGCTACGACCGGGTCCGGGTGGTGTTCGAGGACGTGAAGGCGAACGTCACCGGCGGGATCCGCATCGGCACCGGGGTGTTGAGCGGGCTGGTGACCGTCGACCTGCGGAGCGACGGGCGGACGGTGGTGGAGCGCGGCGTGGACGTGGAGCTGGCGGCGGGGGGGAGCGCGGAGCTGCTGATCGACCTGAACGCGGACGCCTGGCTGAACCAGGCCAGCGCGCAGAGCAACACCGTGTCCGAGGCGGCGTTCGAGTCCGCGGTGCGGGTGACGGCGCGCTGAGCCGGCCGCCGGGGGACGGACTGCCGACGAAGGGGCCTCCGGCAGAGCGCCGGGGGCCCCGCGGCGGCGGCGCCTCCCGGGCGTCTCCCGGTGGCACGGGATCTGAGGTTCCCGGGGGCGTGCGGTCCACGCCTATCCCTCCGCCCCCGAGCCACCGTGAGCGCAGCCCGTCCCACGACTGTCCTCTGCCTGTCCAGCTACCTCAAGGGCCACGAGTTCCTCCGCGAGTGCAGACGGCTGGGGTGCCGCGTGCTGCTCATCACGGTGGAGAAGCTCCGCGAAGCGGACTGGCCGCGCGACAGCATCGACGAGGTGTTCTACATGCCGGACCTGTTCCGGCGCGAGGACGTCATCCACGGCGTCAGCTACCTGGCGCGCACGGAGCACATCGACCGGATCGTCCCGCTGGACGAGTTCGACCTGGAGATGGCCTCCACGCTGCGCGAGCACCTGCGGGTGCCGGGGATGGGGGAGACCACCGTCCGCTACTTCCGCGACAAGCTGGCCATGCGGATGCGCGCGCAGGAGGTGGGGATCCCGGTGCCGGAGTTCGTCCCCATCCTCAACTACGACCGTATCCACGAGTACCTGGAGGCGGTGCCGCCGCCCTGGATCCTCAAGCCGCGCCTTTCGGCCTCGGCCATCGGGATCCGCAAGCTGGACGATCCCGAAGAGGTGTGGAGCACGGTCGAGGAGCTGGGGGACAAGCGCTCGTTCCACCTGCTGGAGCGCTTCGTCCGCGGCGACGTGTTCCACGTCGACTCGCTGGCCTGGGAGCGGGAGATCGTGTTCAGCGAGGCGCACGGGTACCTGAACCCGCCCTTCGAGGTGTACCATGGCGGGGGGCTGTTCTGCACGCGGACGCTCCCGCGGGACTCCGAGGTGTCGCGAGCACTGCGGGAGCTGGACCGGGAGGTGATCCGCGCGCTGGGGATGGTGCGCGGGGCGCTGCACACGGAGTTCATCCGCGGCGACGAGGACGGCCGCTACTACTTCCTGGAGACGGCGGCACGGGTGGGCGGCGCCAACATCGCCGACCTGGTGGAGGCGGCCACGGGGGTGAACCTGTGGCGGGAGTGGGCCCGCCTGGAGGTCGCCAGCGCGCGCGGGGAGGCGTACCGGCCCCCGGAGGCGCGCGACGACTCTGCCGGGCTGCTGATCTCCCTCGCCCGGCAGGAGTGGCCCGACACGGGGGCGTACGACGACCCGGAGATCGTCTGGCGCCTGGACAAGCGCCACCATGCGGGGCTGCTGGTGCGGTCGCTGAGGCAGGAGCGCGTGGAAGAGCTGCTGCGCTCGTACATGGCGCGCTTCCGGGACGACTTCTACGCCTCTATGCCCGCGGCGACGGAGGCGACGGAGTAGGGGAGGGGATGCGGGAGTGCGAAGTGCGAAACGGCGCCCTCACCGGGAGGTCACGGGGGGGGCGCCGTGCCCGCCAGCGCCCGCACCAGCCGGTACAGGAACTCCTGCCCCTCGTAGTACGAGCGCACCAGGATCCGCTCGTCGGGGCAGTGGGCGCGCACGTCGTCCACGTCCAGGAAGATCCCGGAGACGCCGTACATGGGGATCCCGGCCTGGCGGAAGTACAGGCTGTCCGTGGCGCCGATCCCCATGGTGGGGACCACGGGGACGCCGGGCCACATCTCCGCCGTGATGCGCTCGATGGGCCCCAGCACCTCCGGGACGAGCGGCGAGGGCGGGCTCGGCTTCGCGGCGATCAGCGGGCGGACCTCCACGCGCTCGTCGGCGATCACCTCCACGAGCGTGCGCTGCACCTCCTCCGGGGTGATGCCCGGGAGGAGGCGGCAGTTGACCACGGCGCGCGCGGCCTGCGGGATGGTGTTGTTGGACTGCCCCGCGTCCAGCCGGGTGGCCGCCCAGGTGGTGCGCAGCATCCCGTTGTACTGCGGGAGCGTGGAGAGGCGCGCCAGCGCGTCCGGGTCGGGCGGGTCGCGGAGGACGGCGCGCATGTCGTCGGCGGCCTGGCCGCTCTCGATGTCGGCCATGCGGGCGAAGAAGGCGCGCGACACCTCGCCGAGCTGTGCCGGGAAGCGGTGGGCGGCCACGCGGGTGAGCGCGGCGGCCAGGTGGTAGATGGCGTTGTCCGGCGTGGGGAGCGAGCTGTGCCCCCCCGTGCCCTGCGCCTCCAGCGCGAAGTCGGCGTACACCTTCTCGCTGGCCTGCACCGTGTTGGAGATGCGCCGCCCCTGCTTGATCCGCCCGTAGCCCCCCTCGTTGATCCCGAACGCCGCGTCCACCAGCTCGCGGCGCTCCCCCGTGAGCCAGCGCGCGCCGTTGTGGTCGCCGCCCTCCTCGTCCGCGGTGAGCGCCAGGATCAGGTCGCGCTCCGGGACGAAGCCCTCCCGTCGCAGCCGGATTAGGTTCGCCACCCAGATGGAGGCCATCGCCTTCTGGTCGGTGGTGCCGCGGCCGTAGAAGAAGCCGTCGCGCTCCACGAAGGCGAAGGGCGGGGTGGTCCACTCCGCCGGATCGGCGTCCACCACGTCCAGGTGGGCAAGGAGGAGGAGCGGCCGCCGTGCCCCGGTGCCGCGGAGCCGCGCCACCAGGTTCCCCTTGCGCGGGTGCGGCCCCACCACCTGCACGTCTCCCTCGGGGAAGCCGGCGTCGCGGAGCCGGCGCGCCACCGCCTCGGCGGCCGCGGTGACGTCGCCGGTGGTATCGGTGGTGTCGATCTCCACCAGCTCGCGGAAGACGTCGCGGGCGAGCGCGCGGTGCTCGGGAGGGGAGACCACGTCCGGGCGGGGCAGGGTGGATGCTTGCATCTCGGGCAGTCCAGGGCAGGTGCGGGTCGCCGCCCCGGCGCGGGCGCGGCGGGCGATCAGACCGGAGCGTAGCGCCGAGGCAAGTCTGCGGCCAGGGGACGGAACAGGACGGTTGCGGCCCGGCCCGGCGACGCGCATATTTTGGGTCCCCGTTCGTTCCGCGGCCCTCCCGCCGTGTCCCCACCCATTTCTCCCCCTCTCATGCCCCAGCCCCAGGCCGTGCTCCGTCCCCGGACGGCAGCGGAGATCCTCGACGGCGCCTTCCAGCTCCTCCGCGCCCACTACGCCCCGCTCGTGTCGGCGTCGCTGGTGCTCGTCGCCCCCTTTGCCCTACTGGAGATCGCCGTGCCGGAGCCCGCGCGCTGGATGACGGGGCTCCTCACCAACCTCGCCCTCATGGCGGGGAACGCCGCGACGGTGCTGATCGTGGCGTACGCGTACCTGGGCCGTCCCATCGGGGCGATGGCCGCGGTGCGCACGGTGCTCGCCCGATTCCCCTCCGTATGGGGCGCCGCCTTCCTGCAGGGGATCGCGGTGATCGTGGGATTCCTCCTCCTGGTGATCCCCGGCTTCGTCGCGCTCGCCTGGACCTTTGCCATGCCCATGGTGGTGATGGTGGAGGGCGTGGGCGCAGGGGATGCCTTCGAGCGGTCGAAGTCGCTCGTCCGGGGCGACGTCCTGCGCGTCCTCGGAATACTGGCGCTCGCGTACGCCCTCTACTTCGTGGCGATCCTCGGGATCAGCCTGACGCTCGGCTTCATCCTGGGCGCGCTGGGCGCGGGCGACACGCTGCTGGAGGCGCTGGGCGGGGTCCTGGCCATCACCTTCTATCCGCTGATCGGGGTGGTGGGGACGCTGCTCTACTTCGACCTGCGGATCCGCAAGGAGGCGTTCGACCTGGAGGTGCTGCTCGACGACGAGGTGGAGGAGCTGCCCGCCGCTCCCGCCCTGACCTGAGCCGACCCAACCTTTCGCGCGAGCCCCGGGCGCCGCCGCGTCCGGGGCTCGCGCTTGCCCCCGGGCGGCGGACGCCCCATTGTTCGCGGCTCACCCGAACTCCGTTCTTCCGTCCCGTCCCCGGCTGCTCATGCGCGTCTCGCTCCCCATCTCCGCGTTCCTGATGGCCACCGCCCTTCCGCTCGTCCTCCCGCCCGCGCCGCTGGACGCGCAGGCGCGCGACCCGTACCTGGCCCGCGCCGAGCGCGTGCTCCGCAGCACTCCGCTGGTGGACGGCCACAACGATCTCCCCTGGCGCATCCGAGAGGACAGCCTCCACCCCGGGGACGTGGACGCGTACGACCTGCGGACGACCGCCCCGGGGATGACGGACCTGGAGCGGCTGCGGGCCGGGCGGGTGGGGGCGCAGTTCTGGTCGGTGTTCATCCCCGGCGAGCGGACGGCCCCGGACTACGCCCCCAACGGGCGCGTGACCAGCACGCCCGGGTACGCCCGGGTGCAGCTGGAGCAGATCGACATCGCCCGCCGCATCGTGGAGAAGTACCCGGAGCGCTTCGCCTGGGCGAACACGCCGGCGGAGATCCGCCGCGTCTTCCGCCAGGGGAAGGTCGGCTCGCTCCTGGGGCTGGAGGGCGGCCACGCGATCGAGAACTCGCTGGGTGCGCTGCGCGCCTACCACGACCTGGGCGCGCGCTACATGACGCTCACCCACAACGTCACCCTGGACTGGGCGGACGCGGCCACGGACACCGCGCGCCACGGCGGCCTGACGCCCTTCGGGCGCGAGGTGGTGCGGGAGATGAACCGCCTGGGGATGCTGGTGGACCTGTCGCACGTCTCCCCGGCCACCATGAGCGACGCGCTGGAGACGACGGAGGTGCCGGTGATCTTCTCCCACTCCTCAGCGCGGGCGCTGGTGGACCACCCGCGCAACGTCCCGGACTCCATCCTCGCCCGCCTGAAGCAGAACGGCGGCGTGGTAATGGTGACGTTCGTCCCCCTCTTCATCTCGCAGGAGGTGGCGAACCACGCGGCCCGGCGCGACCGGGTCGTCGCCGACCTCCGGCAGCGCTACCCGAGCGACGCGGCGGCCGTGCGGCGGGAGCTGGAGGCGTGGCGCGTCGCGAACCCGAGTCCCCGGGCGACGCTCGCCCAGGTGGCGGACCACATCGAGCACGTCCGCCGGGTGGCCGGGGTGGACCACGTGGGGATCGGCGGCGACTTCGACGGGATCAGCGAGGTGGTGGTGGGGCTGGAGGACGTGTCCACCTACCCGGCGCTCTTCGCGGAGCTGGCGCGGCGCGGGTGGTCGGACGCGGAGCTGCGCAAGCTGGCGGGGGAGAACGCGCTCCGCGTCCTCGGCGAGGCGCAGCGGGTGGCGCAGCGGCTCCAGCGCGAGCGGGGGCCGTCGTACCGGACCATCCAGGAGCTGGACGGGGCGGCGAGGAGGTGAGGAGAGCCGGCGGCTCCCGAAGCCGCTGCCGAGCGGGGATTTTCCCGACTTCCGAAAGGAAACCGAAACGGGGCATGGGTGTAGTAGGCGCAACGAAGTCCTGCGCACCTGAACCCACCCCGCAATGCTCGTCATCCGCCGGACCGAGAGCGGCAGCCTCCGCTTCAGCGATGGGCGCCGCACCGACACCGCCGCCACCGAGGAGCAGGCCCGCCGCGCCGTGACGGCGTGGGGGTACGGTAACTTCTCGTTCAACAAGGCCCTCGTCCAGATGAAGGAGGCCGAGGGGTCCGCCGCGCCCGCGGCGAACCCGTGGGTCGTCCGGCGCGCGGGGGGGAACGGCGCGCAGCCGGCCGCCGCGCCCGTGGCGCCGCCCGCAGAAGCGAAGACGGAGACCGCCGCCCCAGCCGCGATCAGGAAACCGCCCACGATGAACGGCCCCGCGCACTCGCGC